>JAQCKY010000033.1 GCA_027592155.1 Pseudomonadota bacterium | reverse complement strand
GCCCCGTCTACTTAAACTGCTGCTCCGAGAGATTTTCTGCATTTGGGACTGCCGCCTGTTCGGGCACAGCTTTGGGGACCCGGGTCGGACCGATGCGCCCGACCAATGGCAGTTTGATGGCGGGGTCCAGCGGATCGAGACCGAAGGTAAGTCCTAGAATATTGAATTCGACGCCCTCTTCAGCGCCGGCCATGAAGCCGAACAGGCCCATCAGGGAAAATTGAAACCCGGTGCCACTGGGCGTTGCCGCAACAATCTGGCCGCCCAGATAGTCCTTGCCGATGGCAGTCGGCGGCAGATCGAGTTTGAGCTCGGGCACTTCCCGCGCCACAAAGGCGGTGAAGGTGTTTGAGTTGGGCCCCGGCCAAACGGTGTATTCCTGGGCGTAGGGGTAGCGCCGGGCGGCAAGGTCGATGCGCCGGATGATATCGTCGACCCCTTCTCCGCGTAAGTCCGTCAAAAGTTCCGGTTCGCTGCCGAACCAGCGGCCATCGGGTTCGCGCTGGTGGACGACAACCGCGGAATCGCCCCAGCGCAGACGCCAGCCGATCACTTCATAGACTGTGAATTGGGCGGCGTTGCTCGGCTTAACCGCGAGCCAGGTGTGGACGCCGAAATAGCCACGCCATCCCCAGGCCCGCGCGCCATAGACTTGAACCACGGCTTCCGGCGTCGTTGCCGGGTCCGGTGCGATGCCGGCCGAGGCGTGGCTCGCATTCCGCCAGCCTTGCGCTTTCGCGCCATATTTATTGGGAGCGAACAAGACCATCACGGCCACCATTGTGGTCAACAGGAATACCGAGTTTTTGAAATTTGGAATACTTCTAGTCATGTCAGGAAAGATAAGGGCGAACACAACGCTAGGCAACGGGTGTAGCGAATTTGTCGCGCAGTTGTGAGAGTGCTGATATTGGGATTTGGGGTGAATTTATAAACCGCCGGCTATGGTCTCGTGATCCATAGGGACACGGTTGGTGGCATTGGACGCGTTGATGATTTTTTGGAGCAGCGCAAAGAGCTGTTCCTGTTCATTCTTCGACAACGGAAGAAGCAGCGAGTCGGCGGCTTCCGTGGCAATCGGTTTCGCCAGTTTGAAGATGTTCCGGCCGGCGGCTGTCAGAACCAATAAACGTTTGCGCCGATCTTTCGGATTTACGGTGCGGGCGATTAGTTCCTTGCGTTCCAAAATGCCGACGACCAATCCCGCGGTGGATCGGTCGAGCCCCAAAATGCGTGCCAACCGGTCCTGTTCGACCTCTTCACAGGCGTCAACCACGAACAAGACGTCGAACTGGCGCGAAGTGAGGCCGAACTCGGCGCAGGCCTCTTCGAACAATCCGCCACCGGCCTGGATACAGCGCCGGAACATGAAACCCGGACGCGCATAAAGTCTTTCAGGCGATCTTGCAGGGCGTTGTCACGGGGCACGGATTTCTCCTGGGCGGGCGGGATCAATTAGCTGTGGACCAAACTGTGGCCGATTAAACCATAATCGGTCTATAGTCGTAAGACATCTGTCGTTATGGGCGGAAGGGATCTGGCGATGTCCAAAGACATGAAGCCGAGACACATGAAGCTGGGAATGTTTTACTGGCCTTGCGGCCATCATATTGCCGCCTGGCGTCATCCGGAGGGAGTTCCGGATTCAGGGTCAAATCTTGCCCATTTGATCGAGTTGGCCAAACTTTCGGAAAAGGGCCTCTTCGATATGTTCTTCATGGCCGATTCTGTCACCTTCTGGCGCGGCGACCTGGACGCCATGCGCCGTGATTCCTTCGGCACTTGGATCGAGCCTTTTACCCTGATGTGCACCTTGGCCCAACACACCAAGCATCTTGGGCTGGTCTGCACATCGACTTCCACCTACGACCAGCCTTATATGCTGGCCCGGCGTTTTGCGTCGCTCGACATTGTCAGCGGCGGACGTGCCGGTTGGAATCTGATCACTTCCGGAAACAAAGCCGAAGCCGACAGTTTTGGCTTTGAGGAACATCCGGAAAAATCGACCCGTTACCGGCGAGGGCGGGAATTCGCCAATGTCGTACGGGGACTGTGGAACTCCTGGCAAGAGGGGGTCTTTGTTCGGGACAAGCAGACCGGGCAGTATCTCGATACCGACCGGCTCCGGATACTGCAGCATGAGGGCGAGTTTCTGCGGGTGAAGGGGCCGTTGAACGTACCTTATTCTCCGCAAGGCGAGCCGGTCCTGGTCCAGGCCGGGGCGTCCGAGGATGGCCGCCAATTGGCGGCGGAGACAGCGGAAGTGGTGTTTGGCGCCAGTCAGACATTGGAACGGGCGCAAGAGTTCTATGCCGATGTAAAAGCGCGGATGGTGGCGTTTGGCCGTGATCCCGACAGTCTCAAAATCATGCCGGGGCTTTCCGTCAGCGTTGCTGAGACGCGGGAGGAAGCGGATCGGAAATTCGAGGAACTGCAGGACCTGATCGATCCCAAAGCAGGACTGCAACTTCTGTCTCAGCGGATGGACTATGATTTTTCCGACTTTGATGTGAATGATCCGGTGCCGGAAATCCCGGTCAATGAAATTGGCGGCAGCCGGGCCGAGCTGATGCTGGATATGGCGCGCCGGGAAAAACTGACGATCCGCGATCTCTATCGCCGTATCGCCGGGGCGCGCGGTCATTGCCATATTTCCGGCACAGCTTCCGAGGTCGCCGACATGATGGAGGAATGGGTGAGCGAGAAGGGCTGTGACGGGTTCAACATCATGCCGCCCCTGCTGCCGCGGGGCCTCGCTGAGTTTATCGACCTTGTTGTCCCGGAGCTGCAGCGCCGGGGGATCTATCGGACCGAATATGAAGGGACGACGTTGCGGAAGAATCTCGGCCTGACCCGGCCTGGATGGTCGGCGGATCATACCGGCCGAAAAGACGCCGCCGAGTAGGACGTTTAGGAATTGCTTGAGCGCCGAGCCCAGACCGCCCGGCCTTCAAGCTGTTGCCACCACAAAAATGCCGGCAGATCGGGTAAAGTTTCGCGGACCCGGGCGGCGAGGGAGATCGTCAGCATGGTCTCGCCTGAATATCCCATCAGCGCACCGACCAGGACAAAGCCGACCTCCTGCACGCCGATGCCGGCGGGGATGAAAAAGGAAATACCCCGGAGCCCGACGACGAGTGTGGTGATTATCACGGCCTCGAGCCATCCGATGCCGACGCCCATCAAATGTCCGACGACCATGACCTCACCGAGAAGAAGCAGACGAGCGGCGAGCCGCAGCAAGGTGCTGGCGCATAAGGCGCCGGGCCGGCGGTACATTTCGGCAATCTCGCTATCCATATTTTGGGCGTGAGCTTGCAGCCCCTTAAACCGTTTTAACGGTCCCTGCTCCGTCCATTTGGCCATCCAGCCGACCGAGCCGGCGAGTTGCACGGCAATAAATCCGGCGATCCCCAGTGCCAGCAACGCCGCGCCCGCCGCCGCACTCCAGATAATAACCGGGTCGGAAACCAGCAGAATGAGAGCGCCGATACCGATCAGACCGGAAAGTAGCAAGGCGATGGCCTGCACGGTTTTATCGACGATGGTGGTCGAATAGGCGATTGAATTATCGCCGGCCCATTTGCCCAGTAGGCGCGCCTTGACGATTTCACCGCCGATCCCGGCGACCGGCAGGAACGTATTGATTGAGGAGCCAATCCAAGTGGCGAGGGCCGTTGCCCCGAACCCCGGGATTCTGCCGGTGGGGAACAGCCGCCGCCAGGCTTCCGTGTTGAGCAGGATTTCGGGAATGAAAAAGACACAAACAATGAGGATCGGCCATCCGGTTTCCACGAGGACGGCGACAACCGGCGCGATCCCGACCCACGCAAAGACCGCAAACACGATGACCAGTCCGGTAAACAGGCCCAGGAGGTGAGGCAATTTCATGGTTCTGTTCTACCCGATCCGGCGGTCTGCCAAAAGGCTCGGCATTGATTGCCGGTGGATCGGCCTGCTGGCGCAAATTGCTCAATTGATCCAAACTAAAGACCTCATTATGAGGGAGTATATTATGGACGCAAAAATAAACGGCATGACAGAAGCGGCTGAGATACGGCGCAAGATCAATCACCCGATTATCGATGGCGACGGCCATCTGGTCGAAGTTCCAGGCACATTGATCGATTATATAAAACAGGTCGGCGGCGCGGAGATTGCCGAGGTCTATCGCAACCGCACCCGCCGGTTCGGTATCAACCAGGTGCGGGGCGTATTTTGGGGTATGCCGTCGGGGACTCACACCTTGGACAGGGTTACCGCCATGCTGCCAGCACTCTACGCCGAGCGGCTCGACGATGCGGGGATCGATTTCGGGATCATGTACTCGACGGCTGTGCTCGGCCTCATGCATGTCCGTGAGGACGAATTGCGGCAAGTCGGCCACCGGGCTCTCAACACCATGCTCGCCGATATTTTCTCCGGCGTATCGGACCGTTTGGCACCCTCAGCCGGTATTCCGATGTTCAGCCCCGAAGAAGCGATCGCGGAATTGGATTATGCAATCGGCGAGCTCGGCCTTAAGGCAGCGACGTTCGGAACCGAGGTGCGCATCGCCCCACCTGAGCTGGCCGCTAAGGCGCCGGAGCTTGCCGGTGATATGGAGAAGATTTTCCCGGTCGCGTTGGATGCACTCTATGATTACGACCCGGTCTGGGCGAAATGTCAGGAGCTCGGCGTCGCGGTCGCCAGCCATACCGGCGACCGGGGCGGCATGGGCCGACGCTCTTCGCCCAGCAACTATGTCTTTAATCATCTTGGATGCTTTGCCGAAAGCGGCGACTATTTTGCCCGCTGTTTGTTCATGGGCGGGGTGACCCGGCGGTTCCCCGGACTTAATTTTTCCTTTCTTGAAGGCGGGGTCGGTTGGGCCGCACAGCTCTATAACGACATCTTCGAGCATTGGGAAAAGCGGAACATCGACGCGATGCATGAGCATCTCGATCCCAGCAAGTTGGATCTCGATTTGATGGCCGAGATGGCCCGCCAATATGGCGGCAATATCATCACGCCCGAGGCGGTGTGCGCCCAACCCAAACGACCGGGGATGGGCGGAATTCTTGAGGCCGAGATCGAGTTGGATGAGTTCAAGGCGCTCGAGATCACATCGTCGGACGACATCGTCGACCTGTTTGTAGAGCCGTTTTATTTCGGCTGCGAAGCGGACGACCGGATGAACGCCGTTGCGTTCGATACCCGCCTCAACCACAAGGGCGCCAAATTAAAGGCGATGTTCGGCTCCGACATCGGCCACTGGGACGTCATGGATATGAACACCTGCGTGCCCGAGGCTTACGAATTGGTCGAGGCGGGTTTGATGAGCGACGACGATTTCCGCGCCTTCATGTTCACCAACCCGGCGACGTTTTTCACCAAGGGAAACCCTGATTTTTTCAAGGGTACCCGGATTGAAGATGAGGTGGCGAAGCTGGCGGGCTAATTGACCGGCCGTTATAGCTTTCCGACTTGAACTTGCCCCAGGATCTCGGATGGGGAAGGTAGATCGGCGAATACGCAATCCGTGAGCCAGCTTTTGATATTGCGGGTGAGGGCCGTTGGCCCATGCACCTCGAATGCCCCTGCCGCCTTCGCTTTGCGATAGGTGGTTTGTCCCATCCACGCCTCGGTCATCGTTCGGACGTTGGTATTGATATAGACGTCAATGTCCTTGCCGGGGTCTGTCGTGCAGACGTCCACGGCGTCACCATCGACAACGACCCACCAGTTTCTCATCTCGTCAAAGTCGGTGAAGTGAAATCGAATGACGGCTTTTGAGCCGGGGAGCTTGTCGGCGACGATGCTCCGTTCGAGATAGAGCATCAGCAGTTCTACATCGTAGTCTTCGGCTTCCATATTCTCTCTCGTCCAGTCCATTCCCCATTTTCCGAGCGCTAGAAGAATCGGCAGAAGCTGCTGACACGCGTCGGTCGGTAGATATTCATATCCGCGTTGCCCTTCAATTCGCCGACGGTATACGAGGCCGTAGCGGTCCAAGGTCTCAAGCCTTTTAGTCAAAATGGTTGGTGATATCTGGCCTAGGCCCCGCTCTAACTCGCTGAACCGGTGACTGCCCATCAGCAGCTCGCGCACGATAAGTAGTGTCCACTTCTCTCCTAGGATCTCGGTAGATTTTGCGATCGGACAGAACTGGCCATATTGATGAACCAAAAAACCTAACTCCTAAATGTGTAGTTGGTAGCTCCCGATCTTATAGCGAATTGCTAACGGATGTGAAGTATCGAGAATTGGTCCTCGCGTTTAATCATTCTCTCCACGCGGTTCATCCCGGATCGCGAAGAAATCGAAGATGGAGAGATCAATGTCACGACATACAATCTACAACGCTGAAACCGCAGATGAGGTCTTGCACGATACTTTTTTGGCTGTCGAAGAGATGGTGGGGTTCGTTCCGAACGTGCTCGGAATTCTGGGCGATGTGCCGAATGTTTTTAATGCTTTAGTCGCCCTGAACACGCAATTTGCCGAGGGACAGTTATCCCCCATCGAGCGGGAGATCGTTCAACTGGCCGTCAGTGTCCAGAATGGATGCGGCTACTGCGTTGCCGGACACTCGGCGTTTGCAACCGAGTTGGAGATGCCGAAGGAAGAAATCGCGGCGCTCAGATCTGACCGGTCTATGAGCGATCCCCGGCATGAGGCGCTTCGCAAATTTTCCCGCACACTTGCGGCAGGCAAAGGCCTAGGCGCTGACGCCGAATATGAAGCGTTCTTAAGTGCTGGGTATTCCACCGCGCAAGTACGTGACGTCATTCTCGGTGTCTCGGCAAAAATGTTTACCAACACCCTCGCAATCTTGTTGGAGCTTCCCGCTGATGACGCGTTCAAGCCCTTTGCCTGGTCACCGGATGAGGCAAACACTGTCGCGGTTTCGGCATAGCCGCCGCACAAGGGAGACCAGTGATGTACAGGATAATTTTCCAGAAACTCAAACGGCCAATTTCCGTCCTTGATTGGATCGTGGCGCAACAACAGGCGAAACGGAAAAGGGCGGATGTGCGTGCCTTAAGCCCAGCAACCTTGCGGGACATCGGGGTGATGAGGATGGAGTGGGGATAGTTTTAGCCTTCCCTGCGCTCATTACACCAGTGACCTTTTACAACGAGGGCAATCTCGATTTCTTCAAGGCTACAGGGAAAACAAGTGGGGTGGCGAAATTAAGTGCTTGATTACCGCGGTAATAGATCTTGGGTACGACGGCCTGAGAAACCCGGCGGCGCAAACCTACCTACGCCGCGGGTATCTCACAGCTTTCAAACACCTGGGTGACGTGCCCCATCTTACGCCCGGGATTGATGGTACCTTTGTCATATAGGTGCACAGTCGCGCCGGGCAGATTTAGCCAATCCTGATAGCTTTCAACCTCGGTGCCGATCAGGTTGGTCATTTCGATGCGGCCGTGGCGGATCGGAGAGCCCAGAGGCCATCCAGTTATGGCGCGGATGTGCTGTTCGAACTGTGAGATGGTGGCGCCGTCGATTGTCCAGTGGCCGGAGTTGTGTACCCGTGGTGCAATTTCATTCACCATAAGGGGGTGTTTGGAATTGGGCTTTGAAACAAACATTTCAACGGCAAGCACGCCAACATAGTCGAAAGCCGTTGCAATCCGGCCGACCAACGAAACAGCTTCGTCGGCAATGGATTCCGAGATGTTCGCCGGGACCAGAGAGTTTTTCAATATATGGTTTTGATGTTGGTTCTCGCTGACGTCGAAAGAAACCATGTTCCCGTCACTGCTTCGCGCGGCTATTACGGATATTTCCCGTTCGAAATCGACGAAGCCTTCCAGAATTGACGGCGCGCCGCCAACGGTTTGCCAAGCGTCAGCAGCATCTGTTGGGGACGTAATTTTTGCCTGGCCCTTTCCGTCGTACCCCATTCGGCGCGTCTTTAAGATCGCGGGAGTCCCCATCTCTTGCAACGCAGCCGCGAGATCAGCTTCGCAATCGACAGCGATATATGCCGTGGTTTCCGCGCCGGCCTTGCGTACGAAATCCTTTTCAACCAACCGGTCTTGGGTGATCTCCAAAACCCCGGGATCTGGCAACACTCGCGTACAGCGGGATAGCTCTAAAGCCGCGGCGTGAGGAACGTTCTCAAACTCGTAGGTGATGACCTGACAGTCGGCGGCAAAGCGGCGCAACGCCGCAACATCGGAATAGGCCGCTATTGTCTTTTTTTCGACGACGGCCAGCGCGCAGTCGTCGGCCATCGGTGTAAATATATGACATTGGAAACCAAGGCGGGCTGCCGCTAACGCCAGCATCCTGCCGAGTTGACCGCCGCCGAGAATGCCGATTGTGGCGCCTGGATTGAGAGGAGACATTGCCTGACCCCTACACCGGACACTCGGCGACCGAGACACGTTGCTTCTCTCGCCAAGCGTCGAGCTCGACCGCGATATTTTCCTGCGATATGGCGAGCACGGCCGCGGCGAGTAAGGCGGCGTTGATGGCCCCCGCCTTGCCGATGGCCAAGGTTCCAACGGGAATACCGGCCGGCATCTGAACAATGGAGTGGAGGCTATCCTGTCCGCCCAGTGCCTGGGTCGCGATGGGCACGCCGAAAACCGGCAAGGGTGTCATGGACGCCGCCATTCCGGGGAGGTGGGCGGCACCACCCGCCCCGGCAATGATTACACGGTAACCCTCTTTCTTTGCCGTTGTCGCGAATTGATAGAGGCGGTCTGGGGTCCGGTGCGCCGAGACGATACGGGCGCAGTAGCCGATGCCCAGTTGGTCGAGGGTTTGCGCCGCATGCTCCATCGTCGACCAGTCGGACTGACTGCCCATGATGATCGCTACTTGGATTTCCGGTTGATTTTCTTCTGGGTCCCGATCCATGGATGCCGTCACTGCCCCTGCCCGAGCGAGAAACCGGGCTTGCCATCAAAGGTGTAGAGACCCTCGGTCTTGATGAAATCGAGTCCGGCACCGGCAACGCCGTTCAACAACGCGGCGATTTCGATGTTGCTCAAACTCTCATTGTCCTCGGCGAGATAACGGACCCGCCAATGGTCGGTGCAAAAAGTCTCCGGAAATCCGTTCGGCCAAACTTTAACGCCGCGATTGGTAATCATGGTCAATTCAAGTTTGGCCCTCAATTCTTCGGGAACTGCGGCCGTCATCGCTTTTGCGATATCCTCCGGTACGCCCTCTGCCCAATCGAGGAAGACGTCGATGCCGACGAGCGCTTTCGTCTCAACCCGCCGCTTTTGTGTCTTCGCCGGCGCTGTTGCGGGCGCAATCTGTTTGTAGGCTGCCGGCCGAAATTTCTCTGGGACTTCTCCCAACCGTTCAATGATTGCATCGGCGAAAGCCTCGGTCCCGACTTTCGTTTTTGATTGCTCCGGGTCGTAGATATCGAAGGTATGGATGCCGTCTTCAATCGTCTTGAGCCAAGCATTATGAACGCGCGAGGCAATCTCAGGCTGGCCGATATGGACCAACATCTGCACGCCCGCGAGAAGCAAACCCGAAGGATTCGCCACGCCATTTCCGGCCAGATCCGGGGCGGACCCGTGTATCGCCTCGAACATCGCGCAATGTTCGCCAATATTGGCTGAGCCCGCGAGGCCGATGGAACCCGTAATCTCGGCAACAATGTCCGACACGATGTCGCCGTACAAATTGGGGGCGACAACAACATCGAACTGCTCGGGAACGCTTGCGAGCCGCGCGGCGCCGATGTCGATAATCAGGTGATCGGTTTCGATTTCGGGATATTCGGCGGCAAGCTCATCGAAGACCGAATGGAACAGCCCATCGGTCAGCTTCATGATATTGTCTTTTGTTAAGCAAGTAACCTTTTGGCGGCCATGGGCGCGCGCATAGTCAAACGCGTACCGAACGATCTTCTCGGTTCCGGGGCGCGTGATCAATTTAAGGCATTGATAGACATCGTTGGTTTGCCGGTGCTCGATCCCGGCATAGAGGTCTTCTTCATTTTCACGAATGATGACGATGTCGGTGCCGGGGTGGGCTGTCGCGATGAAAGGCGTATAAGCGACACAGGGGCGGACATTAGCATAGAGTCCGAGGGATTTTCGGATTGTCACGTTCAGGCTCTTGAACCCGCCACCCTGAGGCGTGGTGATCGGCGCTTTATAAAAGACCTGTGTGCGGCGGAGGGACTCCCACGATTCCGGTGCGATACCGGCGCTGTGTCCGGACCGGTAGACTTGCTCGCCAATCTCAATCGGCTCCAACTGTAGACGGGCGCCGGCTGCCGTCAG
>JAQCKY010000032.1 GCA_027592155.1 Pseudomonadota bacterium | reverse complement strand
ACACCTTCCTCGAAGACAAGCTGATCATCGAAGCCCAGCAGCTCGAAATGGAACGCGTGCCCGGTGCACGGCCGATTGTGGTCCCGGCTGACGGTGGGGTTGAAGCCGCCCACAAGCTCGACGCGCGCTTGTTAAAATCCGAAGGAAAGCAGTTCCAAGCCGCCGCGGAGTAAGTGCTCCGTTAACGCACTCCTAAAGCAATGGCTTGACCAGCGACCAAAACCCCGCCGGGTCTTGGACCTGAAGGTTATGCGTCGTGCCCGGCACCGCCACGGCAGCGGCATCGAGTTCCCGTAATTCATCGATCGGCGCCATCGCATCATCGCCGCCGCTCCCCAAAACGTAGGGGCAGCTTATATGACTGAAAAATGCCGCGACCGGCGGCGCGCCACGGTTCATTGTCATCGGGTCCGCAGCAAGTCGAAACCCCTGCTCCCCCTCGGCAACACCTCTGGCAACGTAGGGGGAATCAGGCTCAACCAATCCCTTCAGGCCGGAGACCAATAGATAGCGTTCTTCGGCCTCTGCCCGGTTATCGAACCAATGAACCGGCTTTCGGGATACCGCTCGGGCCTGTTCGATTTCCGCGTCGCTCCATTTATGTTTCACGCTGGAGATCACCGCACCCCGCAGGTTGAGCCCGAACCAACCGGTCGCCAGGGCCAGCGCGATCACGCCCCCTAAGGAATGACCGAGGACAATGACCGGCGCGCCGTCGGGAACCACCGTCGCCACATCGGCCGCGTAGCGGCCATCGGAATAGGAAGAACGATAAGCCGACCGGCCGTGGCCGGGAAGGTCGGGCGCAATCCAGCGTCCGGCGTTTTCCGCTTCGATGATATCGGCGACGCCGCGCCAGACTGCACCGGTACAGCCACGGCCATGCAACAGCAGAAAGACGGTTTCGCCTGTCCCGCCCTGCTCGACCCAAATTCCCGCCTCATTCCGCATCAGTTGCCAGCCGCCAACCGGTCGGCGACCGCAACGATCCGGGCAAGGGTTTTGAGAACCGGTTTCTCGATCAGCTTACCGTCAACCACGACCAGCCCCCCGTCGCCGGCCTCAAACGCCGCAATGACCCGCCTTGCGTAATCGGCCTCCGCCGCCGAAGGGCTGAAAATCTTATTGATGATCGGTATTTGCTTGGGATGAATTGCCGCCTTGCCGGTGAACCCGAGATCCACACAAGCCTCGACCTCGGCGGTCAATCCGGCTTCATCGTCCAGGTCCAGATAGGGTACATCCAAAAGATCTAGGCTGGCGCTCGCCGCCGCATGCACCAGACGGGAGCGTGCATAAAGAAGCGCACTCCAGCTCGTCTTGACCCGTAGCTCCGCCGCCATATCCGCTCCCCCGAACAACAGGCTATCGATCCGGTCGCCCGCCTGGGTAATTTCGTGGCAAGCATCGAGCCCCCGGTTGGTTTCGATTATCACGTGAAAGCGAATATGCCCGTGGCTGCCGGTCAGCAGCTCCTCGAGGATTCTGATTTCTTCGGGTGCGGAAACCTTGGGCAGCATCAAGGCTTTGGGCGGCACGGAGCTCCCGAGAATTGCCGTGACATCGGCCAACCCTTCCCGGGACCGCAGGCTATTGATGCGGAGCATGCGCTCGATCCCGTCAGCCGTATCATTATCCTTCGCCAAAATATCAATCGCCAGCGGCCGAGCAGTGTCCTTATCCTCCGGTAAGATCCCGTCCTCCAGGTCGATACAGACGATATCGGCGCCCGATGCCAGCGCCTTGGGAAATATCTCCGGCCGCAACCCCGGCATGAAGATCAGACTTCGGCGGGGCTGAATTTTGGCGGTTTCTGTCATCGTCGGGCCTAATGGTTGGAAAGCATTATGAAAGGAACGTCGGCGGCTTCCGTAACCGACCGTACCTCTTCGAGCAAGGCGTCGGAAATCGGAATTCCCGTCACGGTCCGTTCCGCGTACGCGGCGCGTTCCGGATCGCCGGCGACCAGGACCGGCTGCGCCGGATCGGTTGGTTTTGTTCCCCTTAGCGCACCGATCAAAGCATCGAGTTCCCCACCAAAATTATCGTCGTCGCGAAATATCGACGGGTCCAACGCCAAGAAAAAATGGCCGACATCGAGCGGCGTATCCGGCCCTAAGGTCGGATCCGCAACCGCGTTGGGAAGGGAGCCCGACAAGGTGCAGCATAAAATTTCCACCATCGCCGCGAGACCGTAACCCTTATGCCCACCAACTTCTCTCGAGCCGCCGAGGGGCGTGAGCAGGCGAAGCTCGCGGGCAAGATTGGCGTCGGTTGTCGGATTTCCGTTCTGGTCCACCGCCCAGCCAATCGGCATTTCCTTACCCAGCCGCTTGGCAATCGTGACCTTGCCGACGGCAACCGTCGTCGTTGCCATATCGAGCAAAAAGGGAGGGCTCTCCTCGGCCGGTGCGGAAAATGCGATCGGATTGGTGCCCAGCTTGCCTTCCCGGCCAAAAGTTGGAACCAACGCGGTACCCGGGGTGCTGGTCATCGAGATGCCGATCATGCCGCGGTCCGACGCCATCCGAGCGTAGTAGCCGGCCGCACCGTAGTGATTGGAATGACGCACCGAGACGACCCCGATCCCGGTTTTTCCCGCCTTCTCGATCGCCATCTCCATCGCATGGACGCTCGCGGGGTGGCCCAATCCATTGTTTCCGTCGATCAGGGCAATCGAGGGAAAATCTTTTACGACCTCGAACTGCGCCTTCACATCCATACGGCCGGAGGAATGCATGAGTTGATACGCCGGCAGCATGCCGATGCCGTGGGAATCAATACCGTGCAAATCGGTATCCACCATAACGGTCGCAGCTGTTTCCGCATAAGCGGCTGACATGCCCCAACGCGTCAGTACACTGATTATTTGGCGGCACAGGATCTCATCAGAAATGTTGATCATGATAACTCCAGGGCATCTCTGTCCCTCTGACCTTGGCATTTTCGGAATTCCCTCTCAACCGATTAGCACTGTGAATGTGAATAAGAAGTACGAGACTCTTTTAAAAAAATTCCGATACACTTTCTGCGACGACATTTCTAAATCTACAGCTGCCGCGTTCGCCTCAGACGGCTCCAGGCAGTCAGTTAGGGAGGACGATAATGCAAAAAATAGTGATACGGCCGGCAATCGCCGGGGCACTGGGAATTGCCGTGCTGGCGACACCGGCTTTCGCTCAGAAGTCAAAAGATACACTTCGGGTCGCCTATTCTGATCCGATTTCGATGGTCGACCTCATATTCGATCCGAAACCTGAAACCGCCCTCACCGCGCGTATGGTTCATGACGGATTGTTGCACTATGACGAGAAGACTTCTCAGTTCAAACCGTTGCTTGCCAAATCCTGGAGGCAAACCAACCCAACGACGATTGAATTCGACCTGCGCGACGATGTTACCTATCACAATGGCTCAAAATTCGATGCCGACGACGTCACCTACACCGTCAACTGGTTGATCGACCCCAAGACCCGGGTTCGTTTCAAGACCAACTATACCTGGATCGCTCGGGTGGAGAAGTTGGGCCAATACAAGGTTCGGATCATCGCCAAACGGCCGTCACCGATTGCGATGCTGCGTCTGGCCTATTCGGTGCCGATCTACCCCTCCGATGTGCATGGCACGTTGAAGGTCAAGAGCGACTTCGGCCGAAATCCGGTCGGAACCGGCCCCTATCGGGTGGTTTCCATCGATCCCAATAAAGGGCTCGTCATGGAAAAGAATGCCGGCTACAAGCATGGCGGAACTTGGAAAAAAGCCAGCGTCGGACGCCTGCATGCGTTGCCGATGCCCGATAAGCAGACCCAGACCGCGCAGTTGATCACCGGCGGTGTTGATGTAATCAAAGATCTATCCCGGGATCAGACTCTTTCGCTTCAGGAAAATCCGAACTTCGCCGTCACCGCGTCACAAGGACTGTTATATTCCTACATATCCCTCGACGCATCGGGGCGGTCCGGGTTTAAGATACTCGGTAACAAGAAGGTTCGCCGGGCCATCATGATGGCGGTAGACCGAGAGGGCATCTCGAAGAATCTGATCGCCGGTGGATCCGAGGCCAAGCCAATGGATTCTCTGTGTTTCCGGAATCAGTTCGGCTGCGACTTTGGCTCAAAGCCCGTCAATTTCGATCCCGCCGGCGCCAAGAAGTTGATGGCGGAAGCCGGCGTTACCGATATCGAAATTCCGATCTATGCGCTGACCCAGCGGAGCGGTGCCGTTGCCGAAGCAGTCAGCGGCAATCTCCGGAAAATCGGAATCCGCTCGAAGATCAATGTCCTGACGTTTGGCGCTTATCGGAAAACCCAAGCCCAAGGAAAATTCGGCATCCTGGTGAGTCTCTGGAGTTCCGGGGGGCTTCCCGACGTCGCCTCGACGATGAACCTTTTCTTCTCGCAAAATGCCCGCGATTATTGGCGGGATGACATTCTGACCCAAGCCCGGAATGCGGGCGGATCCATACTCGATAATGACAAGCGAAAGGCAATCTACCGGAAAGCCTTCGACCGGGTGAATTCAGAACACTACATCATGCCGATCTCAACCTTGCCGACGGTGTTTGTTCACTCCAAGGACGTCCGGGTGGACAAGGGTTCGTTTTCACCCTACGGCGCGATCTTGAGCGATTTCCACTGGAACTAGGTGGAAATGCCGCCCTAATCGGAGCATTTAAGGGTCGGCATCTCGCCGGCCCTTTTTCTTGCCGTGTAGGATTAAGAATTAGGACGAGAGGAACGTTAACAGGAGACCATTATGCCCGAATTTAATCTGACGGACTTGGAGCGCCTGTTTTGGGAGACATTGGCTCTAATTGCCGCGGCTTGCCTCTTCGTTCCTCTGGCACGGCGCCTCGGCCTCGGAACCGTCCTTGGTTATTTGATAACCGGTGTTGTTGTCGGTGCCACCTTGTCGTTGGGGCTCGCCGAGCAGCCCGAAGACCTTTTGCATTTTGCCGAGTTTGGCGTTGTCTTATTCCTCTTTGTGATCGGGCTGGAACTCAAGCCTGCCCGCCTGTGGGATATGCGCGCCGACATATTCGGACTGGGACTTGTTCAGGTTCTGGTTTCGGGAATCGTGCTTTCTATTCCACCGCTACTGTTCGGTCTCTCCTGGCAGATGAGCACCGTGATCGGGCTGGGGCTCGCGCTCTCCTCGACGGCACTGGTAATGCAAATGCTCGACGAGCGTCGCGAGCGTACCACGACTCACGGACGCAAGACCTTTTCAATCCTATTGTTCCAGGATATCGCCATCGTCCCCCTGTTGCTCCTCGTCCAACTAATGGCTCCGGTGAGCGCGGAAGTCGGCCTCACGGACGGCCTAATCAAGGTCGGCATCGGAATCATCGCCATCGCTTTTCTGATCCTGGTCGGACGCTTTGCATTGGACCCAATGTTCCGCCTCCTCGCCAATGCTCGAATGCCGGAAATCATGACGGCAGGCGCCCTCGGCGTCGTTATCGCGGCCGCCTCTTTGATGGATCTCGCCGGGATGTCCTATGCCATGGGAGCCTTTATCGCCGGCGTCATGCTCGCGGAATCATCCTACCGGCACGAGGTGGAAGCTAATATCGAGCCGTTTCGTGGGCTGTTCCTAGGGTTGTTCTTTATTGCCGTCGGTCTATCCCTCGATCTCCGTGGTGTCGCGGAAAACTGGGTGCTGATTCTAGTATCCATGCCGGCATTCATGGTCCTCAAGGCTTTGGTGATATTCGCCGCCGCCCGTCTTTTCGGCAGCGACCGAAATACGTCAATCCGCATTTCGCTGTACCTGCCGCAACATGGCGAATTCGGTTTCGTACTGTTCTCGGCGGCCGCGGGCGTCGGGCTATTCGATGCAAAGACCGCAGCGGTGTTGGTCGCCATCGTCACACTCTCGATGGCCGTTTCACCATTTGTTGGGCGGCTGGAATCGATTTTCATCAAGCCAACAGCAACGGAAATCATCGATGAGGATTACTCCGACGCAGGCGGCAAGGTGTTGATGATCGGCTTTGGCCGGTTCGGCCAGGTCGCATCTCAGCCGCTGCTCGCTGAAAACATCGATGTTACGATCATCGATAACGATGCCAACCGGGTGCGGGAAGCCGATCGCTTCGGATTTCGCATCCATTTTGGTGACGGCACCCGCCGCGACGTCATGCGGGCTGCCGGCGCCAACGAAGCCGCACTCATCCTGGTCTGTGTCGATGACCAAAACACCGCCGACAAGATCGTCGATCTTGTCCGTGCAGAGTTCCGGCAAGCCAAACTTGCCGTTCGCTCCTACGACCGCCGCCACGCCATCCAATTGATGAACCGAGAGGTCGACACCGTCGTGCGGGAGACCTTCGACGCCGCCCTGCGTATGGGCGGCGAAGCACTCTCTACCCTGGGACTTACCGATCCCGTTGTTGCCGAAACCATAGACGACGTCCGCATCCGCGACGAAGCAAGATTGGCGGCGCAAGCTAAATCGAATTCCGGCGTATCCTCGAAGGAAGACCTGACTATCGAACCGACACCCCTTCGTCATCCGGAGCCGGCGACCACGCAACCTTGACTCTCAAACCACAATTCAGCAGAATTCATATATGAACTAGTTGTTTCATATATGAAACAAAGTGCGAGGGTGAAGATGGGAGCTGACGACAAAAATCCAGACCTTCAGGGCGGAACCGGCGATAATAAGGGCGGCTTTGAATCCATCGAAGATGAACGAAAACGCAGCCGTCAAACAGACAACAATAAGTCCGTCATCCTCAAAGGCAACAAAGTGCGGCTGATGTTCGAGGTCGATGGCCATAGCTGGGATACGATGCTGAGCGAACGCGATCTCATCTCGGTACCGGCGGGCGTTTATCGGGGTTTGGTTAATGAAGGCCAGGAAGAAACCCTGATGTGCGTGATGCTCGGGGCAGCCATGCCGGTCACGCCGACCTACCCGCCCGACCACCCCGTTTCTAAGATCAAGCGGTGAGTTCTCGATGACGCAGGCACTGCCCCTGGAGCCGGCCTCCCAATGCAAGATCAAAGACGGCAGCATGATCGCATACCAGGAAGCCGGGAGCGGTGAGCCGCTAGTGCTGTTGCACGGCATCGGCTCTAACGCAGGATCCTGGCAGCATCAGCTTGACGGACTGGCCACCCGCCGCCGCGTCATTGCCTGGGATGCCCCCGGTTATGGCGACTCCACTCGGTTCGTCCAAGAAAAGCCCGTTCCCGCCGACTATGCGCATCAATTAGCAGCGTTTTTGGATGCCTTAAAAATTGAAACCTGCGATCTGCTGGGTCATTCCCTGGGAGCGCTGATGGCAACGTCCTTCTCCGCTCAATCGCCGGACCGGGTAAAGCGGCTCATTCTGGCGAGCTGCGCCGCCGGTTACGGTACCCCAACCGACGGGCCTTATCCGGCAACAATTGAAAACCGCCTCAACGACATCGACAGGCTCGGACCCGATGGACTGGCCGCCAAACGGTCCCGGGGTTTGCTGACCGAGGATGCGTCGCCCGAGATGGTATCCGCTGTTCAAAACGCGATGGCCGAAATCACGCGGGAGGGCTACCGCCAAGCCACCTTCATGCTGGCCCAAGGCGACATTTTCAATGACGCCACTGGCATATCGGCGCCAACCCTCGTGCTGTGCGGTGAGCAAGACAAGATTACGCCGCTGGAGGGCAACCAGAAAGTCTCCGATGCAATTCCGGGCGCCCGCTTCCAGACCATTCCCGGTGCGGGGCACGCGGTCTATCTCGAAAAAGCAACGGCGTTCAATGAGGCCGTCGACGCCTTTCTGGAGGGATCATGAAAGACGATGTCAGAACTGCTACCCCCTCCTATCAGGTTCCCGGGCTTGAGCGCGGCCTCCGCCTGATGGAGGTTTTCACCCGGGACCGGCGCGAATTCAGCCTGGCGGAACTCACCCGCCTGCTCGACCTGCCACGCGCAACCGTCTTTCGGCTGGTGACGACGCTTGAGCAAAACGGTTACCTTGACAAGGAACCGCTCCGCAAGACTTACCGCCTCGGCAACCGAGTCCTACGCCTTGGTTTTGAATTTTTGGCATCTCAAGATGTCGTGACGACGGCCCATCCCTTTCTCGAACAGCTCAGCCGGGATACCGGCGCGTCGGCCCATCTCGGCGTCCTCGACGACCGGGACGTCTTGTATCTAGATCGCATTGCAGGCTCTAATCATCTGGTCAGCAATGTCGGTGTCGGAACGCGCTTTCCCGCCCATGCAACCACCATGGGACGGGTTCTGCTGGCCGGACTGGGCGCCGATGCCGTCCAGAAGCTCTATGAAAACGTTGATCTTCCAAAGGCCACGGATCAGACACCCCAGTCATTGCCCGCGCTGTTGGAGCGCCTGACACAGGAACAGGAAGACGGCTATGTGACCAGTGTTTCCGCCTTCGAGGCCGGACTATCGAGCATCGCCGCACCAGTGCGTAATTCCTATGGCACGGTCATCGCGGCCATCAGTATTGCCGGCCCGGAAAGCCAGTTGGATCACGCCACCCTCGAAGGTGAAATCCGAGCCCGCGTCTGCCAGACGGCCGCAGATATTTCAAATGTTCTTGGTGCCGGCAAACCGGCCCACAATCAGAAACCACTGTCGGCAGTTGCCACAAACGCTTAACAGGGAGGTCCGACAATGGATCTTGGATTGAAAGACAGAGTCGCCGTCGTCACCGGCGGCTCGGCCGGCATCGGCAAAGCGACCGTCGCCGCATTGCTGGCGGATGGCGCAAAAGTGGCGTTCTGTGCCCGGAATACCGAACGGATAGAAGCGGTGCTTGCCGAATTTCAGGCCGACTACGGCGACGCCGTCTACGCACAAGCCTGCGACGTAACCGACCGCGGTTCGGTTGCGGCACTGCATGACGCTGTTCTGAAGAAGTTCGGCGCCGTCGACATTCTCATCAACAATGCCGGCCGCTCTCGTCAAAGCACCTATGAAAATACCACCGATGAAGAATGGATGGAGGAGCTTCAGCTCAAATATTTCAGCGTGCTGTTTCCGAGCCAGGCCTTTCAGCCACAGCTCGAAGCATCGGACTGCGGCGCCATCGTCATGGTCAGCTCCCATCTCGGGCGGGAGCCGGGCCCCGGTTTGGTTGCAACATCATCCGCCCGCGCCGGCATTCAAAATTTGTTCCGCTCCATGAGCCGCGAGCTCGCGCCAAAAGGCATTCGGGTCAATTCGATCCTCTTGGGCATCGTCGAGTCCGATCAGTGGCGGCGGCGTTATGATGCCCTCAACGATAAGACGCGGAGCTATGAGGAATGGATCGGCGGTGAAGGTGCAAAACGCGGCATCCCGCTCGGACGGTTCGGACAACCCCATGAACCGGCAGCAGCCGTCGTCTTTTTGGCCTCGCCCGTCGCCTCCTATATCACCGGCGCCGCCCTAGAGGTCGATGGGGGTACCGCCCATTATGTCTAATGACACACAGGTCACCGTCGGTGAGTTGATCGCCCTCTATTTGGAGAATTATGGAGTAGAAACGGCCTTTGGGGTCATCAGCATCCACAACATGCCGATCCTGGACGCCATTGGTCGCCGTGGGAAGATCCGTTTTGTGCCAAGCCGTGGCGAAGCGGGTGCCGTCAATATGGCGGACGCCTATGCCCGCGTACGAGGCGATATCGGGGTTGCCGTAACCAGCACAGGCACCGGGGCCGGCAACGGCGCCGGGGCCTTGGTCGAGGCTGAGACGGCGGGTACCCCTCTCCTCCATCTCACGGGCCAGATCGATTCACCCTATGTCGATAAGGGTTGGAATTACATCCATGAAGCCAAAGATCAGCCGGGCATGCTTTCGGCGATCTGCAAATCCTATTACCGGATCAGCGATCCGGCGGAGACGGTTCCGATTCTCACCCAAGCCCTCACCGACGCACTCACGGCGCCACGGGGCCCGGTAAGTGTCGAAATCCCGGCCGACATCCAGTCAACTTTCACGAACATTCCGGCGAACCTCACACTCCCCACAATTGCCCCCTTGTCTGGCGAACAGGCTGCCCTTGATCGGCTCCTCGCGGCTTTTGAAAAAGCGAAACGCCCCATGCTATGGCTCGGCGGCGGCGCAATACATGCGGGCGAAGAAGTAAGACGCCTGGCCGACCTCGGCATCGCCGTCGTGACCAGCGTCAACGGGCGCGGGGTCATCTCCGAAGATCATCCCCTATCGATGGGTGCCTACGGTGCGACAGCAGGCGCTCAAGACCTTTATGCCACCCTCGATCTGATGGTCGTTGCCGGATCCAGCTTGCGCGGCAATGAAACCCGGAATTACGGTCTGAAATTACCGGATA
>JAQCKY010000031.1 GCA_027592155.1 Pseudomonadota bacterium | reverse complement strand
CATGCCGCCTCCTTGCGCATCGCCGCGAAGCCCGTGACGTCATTATCGCCATTGCCATTGCCGTTACTTGACCGGACCAGGTCGATAACAACCTGCGCCAACCGTTCCGCGGCATCGGGCCGACCGGCGGCACGGGCTGCAGCGGCGGCATTCACCAGCGTCTGCGGTAAGCTGAAAAGGGCCTCAAGGCGCTCGGCGAGAATTTCCGCCGTAAATTCATGATTGGGGATCAGCCAACCGGCCGCCACTTCATCGACCGCATGAGCATTAAAGGTCTGATGGTCGTCCACGGCATGGGCATAGGGAACAAGGATCGCCGGTCGGCCAATGGCCGTGAGCTCGGCAATGGTCGACGCGCCGGACCGGGAAATGACAAGATGGGCGTTGGCGATATGGCGCGGTGCATCATCGAAAAATGTCGCCAACTCTGCCTCGACGCCGATATCGGCATAGACCGCGCGGGCAGCATCAATATCCGCCGCCCGGCATTGTTGAACCACAACGACGCGTGACCTCACCTCCGCCGGCAGCATGCCGATACCGCGGGGAACAACGTCGCTGAAGATCGATGCCCCCTGACTTCCGCCCATCACGAAAATCCTGAGCGGACTGCCGGACGCCGGCGGGACATAAGGCTGATCACGAAGCGCGGCGATGCTTTGCCGTACCGGCATCCCGGTTGTCACGACAAGATCCTCGGCACCCTCCGGGATCGATCTGACCCGGTCGTAGCAAGTCGCGATCCGGTTCCCCCGCCGCGCCAAGAGACGGTTCGCGCGCCCGAGGACAGCGTTTTGTTCGTGAATTGCCGTGGTCAATCCCGACAAATTTGCCGCAACCATGGTCGGCACCGACGCGTAACCGCCAAAGCCGACGACACAAACCGGAGAGAGACGTTTCAGCAGCCGCCAGGCCTGGATGGTTCCCGCGGCAAGTTCTCCGGTACTGCGGACCCGGTTGAGCAATCCTTTGCCGGCAATCCCGCCCGCCCGAATTCGGTAGACCGGAATTTCTGCGAGCTGGCCCCGCACCTCACCGCCCCGACGATCCGTTACCAGTCCCAACTGATAACCGCGCTGTTTGAGCTCGACGGCGAGCGCTTCGGCGGGGAACACATGTCCGCCGGTTCCACCGCTGGCAAGGAGGATTAGATTTTGAGTTGGGGTACTGGCCGTCATCTGCGGACCTCCCCCGGCCGCTCGCGCGTCAATGCGAGCACCATGCCCATGGCAATGGCGAGCGACAACATCGCAGAGCCGCCATAAGAAATGAACGGCAAAGTCATTCCCTTGGTCGGCATCAAATTAAGCGTCGTCGCCATATTGATGATGGCCTGGAGCCCGAACTGGACCAGCAACCCGGTGACCGCCAGAATCACAAACAGATCGGATTTCCGGAGCGCCCTGGCAAAGCCGCGCAAGACGACGAAAGCAAAAAGACCGACAATCGCGACACTCATGATGAGTCCGAATTCCTCGCCGACCACGGCAAAGACAAAATCCGCATGAGCATCGGGAAGAACCAATTTGACGCGCCCCTCTCCCGGTCCCCGACCGAAGAACCCTCCATTGATAAAGGCTTCCAGCGACCGGGCGACCTGATAGACCTCGCCGTTACCGGGATCGAGAAAGCGATCGACCCTCCCCTGTACATGGGTAAAGGAGAAATAGGCGCCGACGCTGCCGGCCAGAAATAGGACACCGATGATGACAACCAACAGCATCGGCAAACCGGCGACAAAAAACTGCACACCCCAAACCAGAGAGACGAGGATCGCCATGCCGATGTCCGGCTGCATCACCAGCAGCACCATCACAAGAGCGTAGGCGCCGACGGCGCCGACATGGGCCCTGGAGCCCTCATTGAAGCGCCACATGGTAAAAAACCACGCCGAGACAACGGCGAAACAGGGCTTCACGATCTCCGAAGGCTGCAGGGAAAACGATCCCAGCTGAATCCACCGGCGGGCCCCCTTGATATCGGTGCCAAACAAAGTAGTTGCCACCAGAAGGCCGATACCGACGACGAAACCGAGCAGCGCCAACCGTCTCACGCTCTTCGCATCCAAAAGAGAAATTGCCAGCAATGTCAAAATTACCGGCGGCACCAGCATCAGATGGCGGTGGGCAAAATAGAAAGTATCGAGATTGAGCCGCTCTGCCACCGGCGGGCTCGCCGCCATGGTCAAAACGACACCGACCGAGACGATTGCCAGTAAGGCGGCAAGCGACCAGCGGTCGACGGACCACCACCAACGGCCAAGGACGCTTGCATCGGTGCGTGATATTGTCGTCATTGCACCGCCTCGACCAAGGCTTTGAACGCATCGCCGCGCGCTTCAAAATTATCAAACTGATCGAACGACGCACAGGCGGGCGATAAGAGCACGACCGGACGCTCCGTACCCGTCACCTGCTTGGCATCTTCAAACGCGGCTTCGAATGCCCGATCCAAAGTTCCGCATTTGGAAACTTCGACCCGATCGGCCAAGGAAGACGCCAATCCGTCCGCCGCCTCACCGATCAGATAGGCGTGCCGAATATGATCGAGATAGGCTTCAATCGCGCCCAACCCATCTTCTTTGGAACGTCCGCCGGCGATCCAGTAAATCGAAGCATAACAAGCTATCGCCCGGGCTGCGGCTTCAGTATTGGTCGCTTTGCTATCGTTGATAAACGTCACACCGGCCCGCTCTTTGAGCATCTCTTGCCGATGCACGAGACCTGGAAAGCTCAAAACACCACCGATGATTTCCGCCGCATTGAGACCCAAAATTCT
The DNA here is from genome assembly GCA_027592155.1 of Pseudomonadota bacterium. Lineage (GTDB taxonomy): Bacteria > Pseudomonadota > Alphaproteobacteria > Rhodospirillales > UBA2165 > JAQCKY01. Next base: position 7,579 of record JAQCKY010000031.1, on the reverse strand, counting down.
AGCAACCGCATAGGCCGCCGCCGTGTTTTGCCAGTTATGCTGGCCCGGCAGATGTTCGAGAGTCTTCAGATCGGCAATCGGTTCCTGCTGATTGTTGAGATCATCGAAGAGAATGCCGTCGTTGACATAGACCCCACCCGGCACCCGAGACATCGTGGAAATCGGAACCAGCCGAACCGCACCCTCAAGCATTAGCTCCATGCAGATGGCGCGGGAATGCCGATCATCCATGCCGACAACAGCCGTCGCGTTCGCCGGTGGAGAGCTAAATATCGCCCTCTTTGCATCGACATATCCATCCAGATCGCCGTGCCGGTCCAAATGATCGGCGCTGATATTCAGGAAGACGGAGACGTCGAGAGAAAGAGAGGGCACCCTCTCCAGCTGGTAGGAGGAAAGCTCCAGCACATAAGTGCCATCGGCGCCCAATTGGTCGAGATCCAAAGCCGGAACGCCAAAATTACCGCCGACCTGGACGGGACGTTCCGCACTTTCCAGTATGTGGCCCAGCAGAGCACAGGTCGTGGACTTACCATTTGTGCCGGTAACACCGACACAGGTCGGATCCTTGATTGTCCGAAGAAGAAGCTCAACGTCACAAATGATATCGCAGCCCGCGGCACGCGCCGCTGTTGCGACGGGATGCGGCACCGGCAATCTGTCCGGAATACCCGGGCTCAATACCAATGCCGTCGGGACCGTCCAGTCACAGGCCGAAAGATCGACGAGCGGGATTCCCTCTTCCTTCGCGGCGTTTCGATGTGCCTCGGAGTCGTCCCATGCCCAGACCTCACCGCCGACATCCATCAGCGCGCGGGCGGCCGATAGGCCCGAGCGCCCGAGACCCATGACTGCAATCGTCTGATCTGAATAGGAGGTAGGACGGATCATGATCGTCGGCTACCTCAACTTCAATGTGGCAAGTCCGGCGAGAGCCAGAATGGAGGCAATGATCCAGAATCGAATGACGATGGTCGGTTCCGCCCATCCTTTCTTTTCGAAGTGATGGTGCAGGGGCGCCATTTGAAACACCCGCCGCCCCGTCAACTTGAAGGAGATTACCTGAACGATCACTGAAACGGTTTCGAGGACGAACAAACCGCCGACGATTGCGAGAACCAATTCGTGCTTGGTAATCACACTGATGGCGCCAAGCGCACCGCCAATGGAAAGCGAGCCGGTGTCGCCCATAAAGACCATCGCCGGAGGCGCATTGTACCAAAGGAAGCCGAGACTCGCGCCGACCAGGGCGCCGCAGAATATCGATAATTCCCCAGCACCGGGGATATAGTGAATTTGGAGATAATTGGAGAATACAGAGTTGCCGACCAGATAAGCGATGAAGGCAAAAACGATTGCCGCCAGCATGACCGGACCGATCGCCAAGCCATCCAACCCATCGGTAAGATTCACGGCGTTTGATGCACCGACCATGACGAGAGGCCCGAGAGCCAGAAAGAACCAGCCTAGATCGATCAGCACGTTTTTGAAAAATGGAACGGCCAGAGTCGTGGCAAATGGATCGCGCGTGATTTGCATGATCCAAAACGTTGCCGCCAATGCGATGATGACCTGCAGCAAAAATTTCAGCTTGCTGGAAAGACCCCGGCTGCTTCGTTGCGAAACTTTGAGATAGTCGTCGACAAATCCGATCAGCCCAAACCCGACGGTAACGCCGATGACCACCCAGATATATCGATTGCTTAAGTCGGCCCATAACAGCGTCGACCCGATCAGCGCGAGCAAAATCAAAAAACCGCCCATTGTCGGTGTACCGGCCTTCGAGACGATGTGGCTTTCCGGACCGTCATCGCGGATCGGCTGACCACCGTTCTGTCGGGACTTCAGCCACTGAATGAGCAGCGGGCCAAAGATAAAGCTGATGACCAAAGCGGTAATCATGGCACCGCCGGTCCGGAAGGTAATGTAGCGAAACAGGTTGAGGCCCGTGGCCCCGTCTGCGAATTGATAGAGGGTGTTAAACACAGCGTCTCCCCTCAGCGTCATTTACGGTTTCGGTCGGATCAGTGCCGAGACAGCGCAAGGCATCTATGATCTCTGCGATGTCGACGCCCGCCGATCCCTTGACCAAGATGACGTCACCATCGTGGACGGCGTTGCCGACAATCGACGCCAACTGACCGGCTGACTGACTCCACCCACCGCGGCGATCGTCGCTCACGGCATCGAACAAATGACGCATCATCGGTCCGACAGCGAACAAATGATCGACACCGGCAGAGGCCACCGCCGAGGCAAGACCGGCATGCAAATCGGGGGACGAGGGGCCGAGCTCCAACATGTCGCCGAGGATCGCAATTCGGCGCCCGCTGCGTTCCGGACGCGATTGTCCCAACACATCGAGAGCGGCCCGAACCGACGCCGGACTGGCGTTGTAACTATCGTCGATCACATCAACGCTTAAACCCGGCGCCGTAATCTGCAGGCGGTTCCCGCGTCCATAAACCGGCGTCAATTCATCCATTTCCGATGCCGCCCGGACAATATCGCCCCCCACGGCTTGGATCGCAGCCAAGGCCGCCAAGCTATTAAGCACCCGGTGCTGACCCGGCATCGCCAAACGGTAAGAAAGCTCGCTTGCCTCGATGGCAATCGTGACCTCGGTGCCGCCTTCGTCGGTTGGTTTTGATTGGAGAACGCGAACATCGGCGGCAGCGTCCTGACCGAAGCTAATCACCCTCTCCGCCCCTGACTTGGCCGCGGCTTTCGCCAGTCTGACGAAGTGCGGATTATCGCGATTGAGGATGGCCGTCCCGCCAGGCTCGAGACCTTCAAAAATTTCTGATTTCGCATCCGCGATGGCTTCGACGGAGTCGAAAAACTCCAAATGCACAGCTTCAACAGTAGTAATGACGGCAACATGAGGCCTAACCAAACGGCTTAACCCTCGGAGCTCACCGGCGTGATTCATCCCGAGCTCGAACACGCCGTAGCGGGTATCGGCCGGCAGCCGCGCCAAACTCAGCGGCACCCCGATGTCGTTGTTGAGATTACCCGTCGTCGCAACCGTCTTATCCTGTTTGCCGAGAAGGTGCGCGATGGATTCCTTGACGCTGGTTTTCCCGACGCTACCTGTGATCGCGATGATCTTTCCGGCATTCCGGTTCCGGGAAAACTCTCCAAGATCCCGCAGCGCCTTATAGGTATCATCGACGGCGAGGTGAGGAATGGACTGCGACAGCCCAACCGCGGGCCTGTTGATCATCGCCGCGGAAGCGCCTCTCTCCATGGCATTTTCAACGAATTTGTGGCCGTCAAAATTTGGACCCTGCAGCGCAACGAACAGGTCACCCACACCAACAGTTCGGCTGTCGATCGAAATGCCCGATGCCTGCCACTCGCCGGAATTTGTACCACCGGTCGCCGCCGCGGCATCGGCCGCTGACCAAATTGGATCGTTCTGCACCGCCGCCATCATGGGGCCACCCCAAGCAGCGCGCGCGCAATTCCGGCATCATCAAAGGGCACGACATCGTCGCCGATAATCTGGCCTTGCTCATGTCCCTTACCGGCGATCAAGACAACGTCGCCGGACCGTGCATCGGACAAGGCCGTTTCTATGGCAAACTTTCGGTCGCCAACTTCGTCGGCATCGGGGCAGCCGCTCATGACGTCCCGGCGAATAGTCGCTGGATCTTCACTGCGGGGATTATCGTCGGTGACGTAAACCCGATCCGCTACCCGGCCGGCAATCACGCCCATCTGAGCGCGTTTGCCGCGATCGCGATCCCCGCCGCACCCGAAGACGACAATCAGACGCCCTTCGGTATGGGGACGAAGACCCTTCAGCGCCGTCTCTAAAGCATCCGGTGTATGGGCGTAATCGACATAGACGCCGACGCCGTTCGTCGTGGGAATGACTTCCATCCGCCCGCGAACGCCGGTCAGATTGCTCAAATTTTCCACTGACGCTTCAGGCGCGCCATCGGCCAAGGTTACACCCAAGGCACAGAGAGCGTTATGAACTTGAAATTCACCCAGCAGCGGAATTTCCATCTCGTAAGATTTTCCAATGACCTGGAGTGAGACCCGATGCCCGCCCGGGGTCGCGGTTAACGAGTCGAGACGGATGTCATTTCCAGCCCGGCCGTAGCTTAGAACCCAGTGCCCGGCATCGAGCGACAGGGATTTTAAATGATCGAACCGCTCGTCATCGGCGTTGAGAACAACCGATCCAGCCGGCTTCAGAACTTCCGTGAATAGGCGCGCTTTCGCCCGCAGATAAACATCCATCGTACCGTGATAGTCGAGATGATCCCGGCTGAGGTTCGTAAAGGCGCCGACGGAGACGACAACACCGTCAAGCCGATACTGATCCAAGCCGTGGCTCGATGCCTCCAGCGCCAGATGGGTCACCTCCGCCTGGGCAAGATCGCGAAGATTTTTGTGGAGACGAACCGGGTCGGGCGTCGTGAGACTCCCCTCCACCACACCATCGGGTCCGACGATCCCCAGCGTCCCGAGGCTTGCGGCCCGCCGTCCGTCTGCAATCCAGAGCTGGCGGCAGAATTCGGCGACGGAACTTTTTCCGTTAGTCCCCGTAATGGCGGCAATATGCTCCGGCTGGGTTTGAAAATACCGGGACGCCATCAATGCGAACGAACGGCGCGGATTATCGCTTCGGAGAAGAATCGCATCGCCGGAATTCGCCGGTGCATCACGGGATGCCAATACGGCGACCGCGCCGCGCTCAACGGCCTCCGGTATAAACGCACCGCCATCGTGACGGCTTCCTGGCAACGCCGCGAACAGATACCCCTGCTCCACCTCGCGGGAATCGGCGGTCAGGCCGGCGATCTCTCGGTCAGTTGATGCTGAAAGCGTCTGCACGTCGATTTGCACTCCCGCGATTAAATCAGTTAGCCGCAACCGGGTTACCCCGCGTTTGACGATGTTGACGGCGAACGGCCGTCACGTTGAAATCTCTTTCCTTTTCAGCCGTGTTAAGTGCCGGATCGAGGCCGAGAAGGGGTGCCATTTGCGCGACGACACGCGAGACAACCGGCGCCGCAACCCACCCTCCCGTTGCGAGTCCCTGAGTCTCAGGCAAGCCCTTGGGCTCATCGACGAGAATAAAAACCACGTAACGCGGCTGATCGACGGGGAAAACGCCAACAAAAGAAGAAATAATCGCCCGTCCGCCATAATGGCCATTCCCGGGCTTGTCGGCGGTACCGGTTTTGCCGCCAACCGGATATTCCGGAACATCCGCGTTCTTTCCCGTACCCGACAAAACCACACGGCGCATCAACCGGCGCATCGTCTTGGACGTTTCCTTCCGGATAACACGCCTGGTGTCTCGAGTATCCGAACCGGTGACAACCCGCAGGGTCGGATGCCGGTATGTACCGCCATTGACCAAGGCCGCTACACCGGCCGTCAACTGCAAGGGGCTGACGGCGATGCCATGTCCGTAGGAGATCGTCATCGTATTGATGTCGCGCCAAGGAAACGGTGTCAGGGGACGCCCCATCTCGGGCACTTCAAAATTGGGCCGGTTCAGCAGCCCAAACGCCCCAAGATATTCGCGCTGCTTTTTTGAGCCGACATCGATTGCCATCTTGGCGGACCCGATATTGGAAGAATGAATTAAAATCTCCGGTATCGATAACCAACGGTTCTTGGCGTGGTAATCCCGGATGGTAAAACGGGCGATCTTGATCGGCGAGCGGGCATCATACCGGTCGGTTAGGCTGACGGTGCGGGAATCCAGGGCCATTGCCGTCGTAAAAAGCTTGAAGGTCGACCCCATTTCATAGACGCCCTTGGTCACGCGATTAAATCGGGCCTCTTCCTTCGGATCGGACTTTGAATTTGGATCGAAATCGGGCAACGACGTGGCGGCAACGACCTCGCCACTATGTACATCCATGACAACGCCGGCGCCGCCGATGGCCGAAAACTTATTCACAGCGGCACCGAGTTCACCGCGCAGGATCGTCTGTACCCGTGAATCCAACGCCAACCTCAGCGGCGCCCGCTCATGCCGGAGGGTTTCATCGAAATATCCCTCAACGCCGGAAACGCCTTTGCCGTCCAGATTGCTGCGTCCCAGTAAATGAGTGAACAACGCACCATGCGGGTAAACCCGGCGGTGGCTCCGCCTAAAATAGACCCCCGGTATCCCCAAGGCATTGATGGCAAAATGGGCCTTAGGCGTCAGATTGCGTTTCAGCCAAACAAAAGCCCGATCCGAAGACAATTTCTCTCGGATGGTGTCGATTGGGAGATCGGGCAGCACCGCGGCCAGCTTTTGCGCCGCCTGCTCAACATCCAGAATCATCTTGGGGTTCGCATACAGAGAAGCCGTCGGCAGCGTCGTCGCGAGCAACACACCATTGCGGTCAATGATATCCGCCCTGCCCGGAGAGACTTGATCCACTGCTGCGATCCGAGGTGCCGGGCGGTCAACGCCGTCTCCCATGGCCGCCAGATCTACCAACCGCGCCGCAATAACTGAGAACGCCATAGTCAGAAGAACGCCGGTGACGACAAGCCGGTGACGGCCCGTATCCAATGCCTCCTTGCGGGCGCCGTCCAACTGGATCGATGGAGCGGCGGAGATACCGTCGCGACGGGATGCCGGGAAATTGCTATTCTTCATGGCGCAGCACCGCCAGAAACCGGCGTCACACCCTTGTGCCCCAGGTCCCGTTTTTGGCGCTCGGCAAAACTCTCAATCGGAACCTCGTCCGGCTGAATCAATTGCGCGGGCCGGGTCGCATCCATCTGTAGGTATTTATCGGCGAGCCCCTTAATTCGATCCGCATTATTGAGGTGACTCCATTCGGCCTTCAGGACATGAACGGCTTCCCGGTCGCTGACAATCATATGATTGAGCCGTTCTAACTCGGCCTCCAGATCGGTTACCTCATATTTCAAATAGAAAACCGCGACGCCCATGATGGCCGCGACGAGAAGGGTGAATATGGTGGTCTGCCGCATCACCCCCCCCTTAAGCCGCCAGGTCCGCGGGCCAGGCCGGCGCCGTGGTCCGCTCAGCGACACGAAGCCTCGCCGAGCGGGCACGAGGATTAGCGGCGATCTCTTTCGCCGACGGCGCACTTCCGTTCCGGCCAATGAGTTTGAAACTGGGTTGGCGCTGATCTTCCGTCGACAGCGGCTGATGCCGGGCCGGGGCTGAGGCAGCACCGCTACGGGATCGCAGGAACCGTTTTACACGTCGGTCTTCCAACGAATGAAAACTCACAACGGCCAATCGCCCGCCAGGGGCAAGCAACAGCTCTGCCGCTCTCAATCCGGCATCCAACTCGCCGAGCTCATCATTCACGTAGATCCTGAGCGCCAGGAACGTCCGGGTCGCCGGATCGATGCCATCCTTGGATTTACGCACCACCCGCCGCGCGATTTCCGCGAGCTGAAGGGTCGTCTCAATCGGGCTTTCACTGCGGACGGCGACAATTTCGCGAGCAACCCGGCGCGCAAAACGTTCCTCGCCAAGCTCAAAAATGATATCCGCCAATTCGGCCTCAGAAAGGCTGTTCACCACATCGGCGGCCGTCTCGCCGCTCCTGGACATGCGCATGTCGAGCGGCCC
>JAQCKY010000030.1 GCA_027592155.1 Pseudomonadota bacterium | reverse complement strand
CGCCCGAACCGCCGTGACGGGTCCGATCAGATGGATATACATGTCGATAAGATGAATACCCAAAGAGGTCATTCCGCCGGCCGGGCTCTCCGCGGGATTGGCGCGCCAGGCGTCGGCTTGGCCGGCAAGGTCGGCGGACATATTTCCCTCGATGTGGAGCAGCCGCCCAAGCTGTTCCGCCTCAATCATCCGTTTAAGCTCCATACTGTTGGGGGCAAACCGGCGGTTAAACCCCGTCGCGACCTTAAGATCCAAGTCAGCCAAGGCGCTCAGCGCCGTCTCTGCCTGGGCACGATGCAAGGTAAATGGTTTCTCACAAAATACATGCTTTCCGGCTGCGGCAGCGGCCATAATTTGATCGAAATGAAGGCTGTGAGGTGTCGCGATGACGACGGCGTCAATGTTGGGATCTTTAAGGACCGCGCCAAAATCATCGGTCAGCCGAAGCCCGCGTGCCTCGCTAAATTTCTCCACCGTAGCGGGGCGGCGGGCCACGCCCGCGGTAAATCGAATTTCTTCGCTGACATCCTGGACCGACTTAACCAAAAGCCGTCCCCAACGCCCCATGCCGACGATTGCCGCGGTGATCATAATGCCCCCTTGATCCCTTAATCGATTTCAAAAAAAGGGGCCGCGGTGATCACTCACCGCAGCCCAAGGCTCCATTAGGAACAACAACTTGGGAGTATTAGCTCGCCATCGTCGCCGCAGATTCTGGCATCATGGATAACTCCCATACCTCAACGCCAAGGCCGACGATGGTAATTCTGTCCTTCAACCGGTGAGTTATAGCACAGTTGAATTCGTCTTCCACACCCAGAAAACGGTAAGCGTATTTGTTCGGGGGGTCAACAATTCACACCATTAACCTTTCTCAATTTTTACCCTGCGAGGCTATACCGCCACACTACCCCCCTATGCCGAGATACTGTAGCGTAAGACCTTACATAATTAGGGGATTTGTTGACAGTTACGGGGATTTTTCGTTTAAAACTGAAAAGATAAGAAAAATTCAGCGGGGAGCGGCACCATGAAAAATTATTTTTCCGACGCGGGGGTGGTTTTCTATGCCCGCTGATATCGCAGAATCCCAACCGCTTTTAGAAGTCATCGACCTATATACGCATTTTGATACACCCCGGGGGGTTGCCCACGCGGTGGACGGGATTTCGTTCACGCTCGATCGGGGCCGTACGCTGGGCGTCGTCGGCGAATCGGGATCGGGCAAGAGCGTACTGTCTAGAACCATTATCGACATCCTGTCTCACGACGGCTCGGTTCTCTATCGCGGGAAGGTCATGTTCGAGGGCCGAGATTTACGGGAGTTATCGCAAAAAGAAATGCGCGAAGTGCGCGGCCGCGAAATCGCAATGGTGTTTCAGGACCCGATGTCGTCGCTCAACCCCGTCAAGAGAATCGGCAAGCAGATCACCGAGGTTCTGGTCAAACGGATGGGCATGAACAAAGCGTCCGCCAATCTGCGCGCCGCTGAGTTGATCGACTCCGTCGGTATTCCGGACCCCGAGCAGCAGCTCAAACGCTATCCTATGCATCTGTCGGGTGGCATGCGCCAACGGGTCGCCATCGCCATCGCCCTCGCAGGGGAACCAAAACTCCTGATCGCCGATGAGCCGACAACCGCTCTCGACGTGACCATTCAGGCGCAGATCCTCGACCTGCTGCGTAAACAACAGCGCGAGCGCAACATGGCGGTGATTTTGATCACTCATAACCTGGGCATTGTCTCCGGTTATACCGACGACGTCGCCGTGATGTATGCCGGCAAGATCGTCGAGCGCTGCGAGACCCAAGAACTGATGAACCGGCCGCGTATGCCCTATACCGAGGCCTTGATGAAGTCGGCCCCCCTGCTCTCCGATCCCCCCCACACCCGGTTGGATGCGATCCCGGGGCTTCCACCAAACCTGCTGAATGTTCCCGACGGCTGCCGCTTTCATGAGCGCTGCCGTTACGCCACCGATCGGTGTCTAACCGAGCTCCCGGACCTAACCGCAGATGGATCGTCTGAACATCTCTACGCCTGTTGGAATCCGCTTGAAGTCAAAGCGGAGGCCTTATCATGAGCCAGGATCCCTTATTATCGATCCAAGACGTAACGGTGGAATACACCACCCAGGGAAAACGGTTCGCGGCCATTTCGGGCGTCACCTTCGATATCGCGGAAGGAGAAACCTTGGGCCTCGTCGGCGAGTCGGGCTGCGGTAAATCAACGACCGGCCGTGCCATCATCCAGCTTCCCCGGCCGACCCGCGGCACCGTCCAGTTTGAGGGCACGGAGTTAACCACCCTTCCCTATGACCAGATGCGCCAGATCCGGCAGCGTCTGCAGATCATTTTTCAAGATCCGGTATCGTCGCTTAATCCGCGCCGGAAGGTGAAGGACATCGTCGCGGAGCCGCTGGTGATTGCGGGGATATCCGACAAGGCCGAGCGGGAGGGTCGGGTCCGCGAGGTGCTGACCGCCGTCGGCATGGACCCCGACATCACGATGGAGCGTCGGCCCCACCAATTCTCAGGCGGCCAATGCCAGCGCATTTGCATCGCACGGGCCTTGATCATGGAGCCCAAACTCATCGTCTGCGATGAGCCGGTCTCCGCACTCGACGTCTCCGTGCAGGCGCAGATCCTTAATCTGTTAGAGGATATGAAAGAGCGCTATGGCTTGACCTTGCTGTTCATCAGCCACGATCTCGCGGTCGTAAAAAACATCTCCGACCGGGTCGCTGTCATGTACCTCGGCAAGTTCTGTGAATTGGCCAGTTCCTTACGCATCTATGAAGCGCCGGCCCATCCCTACACCGCCGGTCTGATGGCCACGATTCCAACCATCGAAGCCGGCGCTCAATTGGAAACGGCTGCGCTCTCCGGTGAAATTCCATCGCCCCTTAACCCGCCCAGCGGTTGCCGGTTCCGTACCCGCTGCCCGATTGCACAGGATAAATGCGCCAGCGATGAACCCCAATTTCGCGAAATCGAGACGGGTCACTTCGTCGCCTGCCATTTTCCGCTGACCGGTGGAACCGCCTAGACGGCCGCACGCTCAAAGTCATAATTTGGGCGATGTTACGGTATGCCTTACCGGCATCGGTGATGCGGAATTCCGAGTTGTCAGCCTCCATGGCGAACCGGCATATTCCCGTTACACTGGCGGTACAAATGACGCACAGTCAGTATTTATCGTGACGTAGCAACCTCACTTGGTTAGGCTAACATCAATAAAAATACCACTCGAATACTGGCCTAGCAGGGCTAAGACCAAAAACGGGCTTCGCAGGGATTTCATGAACTACTTCAAAGCCAAAATACTGCATTTGGTACCGGTGTTTTTCCTGGTGACATTTGCCAGCTTCATGATGCTCAACCTGCTCCCCGGCGATTTGGTGGATGCGATCCTATTGGACGAGGAATCGTCCGTGCCTTCCGCCGCAGACCGCGCGGCGCTGGAAAAAGAGCTCAACCTCGATAAACCGGTGATCATCCGCTATTTCATCTGGCTCGGAAATATGTTCCAGGGGGATTTAGGACGGTCATATATTAATACCCAGCCGGTGACCGAAGCCCTGGCGCTGCGCATTCCGGTTTCCCTCGAGTTGATGATCATGGCCCAAATACTGGCGATCGGTATCGCCGTGCCGTTGGGGCTCATCAGCGGTTATAAGGCGGGACAGCCGATCGACCGCGGCATATCCGCCGGCGCCTTTGCGGTGCTCGCGGTGCCGTTGTTCATCATGGGGACGGTACTGATCTGGATCTTCGCCATATGGTGGCCTATCCTCCCCTCGTCCGGCCACACGGACTTCGCCAAGGACGCCTGGGGCAATATCCAGGGTTTTATCCTTCCCGCCCTGACCATCGGCCTCATCGAAGTACCGGTATTGATGCGGGTTCTGCGCACGGACCTGATCTCAACCCTGCAGGAAGACTATATCGCGCTGGCCAAATCCAAGGGCATGTCGACACGCTACATTCTCTTCAACCACGCGCTTAGACCGTCGTCGTTCACCTTCATCACCATCCTCGGCCTCCAGCTCGGCAACCTGATTACCGGATCGATCGTGGTTGAGACTTTGTTCAGCATCCCGGGTGTCGGCAAGCTGCTGATCGATGCCGTCGATGCCCGCGATGAAATTCTGGTCCAAGGGGTCATCACCTTCGTCGCCCTGGTTTATGTCGGGGTAAACCTGTTGGTTGACCTGATGTACGCCGTTCTTGACCCCCGGGTCGCGGCACGGGGGGCATAGAGAATCATGGCTGACAATTCAACCAGCTTGCGCCTGTGGCGACAAATCCCCTTCTTCAAACGGGAAGAAGCCGCCGTCAGTGACCGGATCAAAGACGAGCGCCGGTTGGGCTGGGTATTTTGGGCTGCCTTTAGTTACATTATGGCTCTGATCCTGCTGACGATCTCGACCAATTTTCTGCCTTACAAGGATCCGGCGTTCCAGGATTACGGCTTCATCAATTCCGGCTTGTCGGCAAAATACTGGTTCGGCGGCGACGCCCTTGGCCGGGACATCTTTTCCCGGGTGATCCACGGGGCGGGGATTTCCTTCAGTGTCGCTTTCACCTCGCCGTTCATCGGCATGGCGATCGGCCTTCTGATGGGGATGAGCGCGGGCTATTTCAGGGGACGGGTTGATACCGTCGTCAGCATCATTGTCGACTCGATCCTGGCATTTCCGAATATCGTGCTGGCGATTGCGGTGCTGTTTTTCGCCGGCCCCACACTGCCGAACCTGATCCTGGTCATCGCGTTTTACACAATCCCTCAATTCACCCGTATCGCGCGGGCCAACACGCTGCTTTATGCGCAACGAGAATTCGTCATGGCGGCCCGGGCCCAAGGGGCCTCCCATCTCCGTATTCTGATCCGGGAACTGCTTCCCAACGTCATCATTCCACTGGCGGCCTTCAGCCTGCTTGTCATGTCCTTCACGATCATCCTCGAAGGAACGCTCTCGTTCCTCGGCGTCGGCATTCCACCGCCCACACCGACCTGGGGCCGGATGATCTCCGAGGGTGTCGAGGAACTGGTTGAAAACGCTTGGATCGCCTTTGTACCGTCGATCTTCATGTTTCTGACCATACTGTCCCTGAACCTGATGGGCGACCGGCTGCGCCAATTTACCGACGTCAAAGCCAGCAACGCCTAAACAGCCATGGACGAGGTACGGTCCGGGCTGTGCATCATTAGGAAACGTGGGCGCCCTACTCCGCGTCCGGCTGCTGGTCCGGATGAGCCTTGATAAACGCCGGATGGGCCTGGCAGTTTTCCTCTACCCGCAGGATATTTTTATAGGCCGACAGGTCACAGCCATTCAGCCGCGCATTGTAGAGCTGCGGGATCAAGCAAGAGTCCGCCATCGTCGGTTTATCGCCGTGGCTGAAATCGCCGGTGGCATCGTCGTCCAACAATTTGTCGTAAGCGGTCAGTCCCTCGGAAATCCAATGGGCGATCCAGATTTTCCGGTCATCGGGGCTTACCCCCATCTCATCGACCAGATAGAGGCGGACCTTGAGGTTGTTAATCGGATGAACCTCGCAGGCGATGATCTGAGCCAAGGCTCGAACCCGGGCACGGCCGGCGACATCCGACGGCAACAGGCGAGGTTCAGGATAAACCTCATCCAGATATTCCATGATGGCCAGCGACTGGGTCAGCTTGAGATCGCCATCGATCAAGGTCGGCACCAGCATCTGCGGGTTCACCGCCGCGTAGTCGGCTTTATATTGCTCACCGCCGTCCTTGGTCAGATGAACGGAAATCTGTTCATATTCCAGCCCCTTGATGTTCAAGCCGATGCGAGTGCGATAGGCCGCGCCGGAACGGAAATAGTCATAGAGCTGCATGGATATCTCCTGTCGTTAGCGCGGGTCGAGCCCGATGATCTCGCGGGCCTCGGCGGGGGTCGCCGGCTCTTTTCCGAGGGTGCGCAGGATGTCCACGCCCCGCTCCACCAAGGCGGCATTGCTCGGCGCGGGCACGCCCTTCTCGATATAAAGATTATCTTCCATGCCGACCCGCACATGGCCGCCCAACAGCGCTGCCTGCGCCAGCATCGGGAATTCCCCGGCACCGATGCCGAACGACGCCCAATGCGCCCCATCGGGCAAAAGATCCCGCATGAACATCATGCTTTCAGAGGTCTGATCGATCCCCCACGGAATACCGAGGCACAGCTGATACAAGGGCGGCTCGTCGATGACACCGTCTTTGACCATCTTATTGGCCAACCGTACATGACCGGTATCGAACACCTCGATTTCCGGCTTCGCCCCCACTTCCTTGGCAATCTCCGCCATGCGCTGAAGGTGCTCCGGCGTATTAATGATGACGAACGGGCCGAAATTCATGCTGCCGTAATCGAGCGTGCAGATGTCGGGTTTGTTTTCGCGAACATGGCGCATCCGTACTTCTACGGTTTGCATCGCAGGCGTGCCATGGGCCTCATTGGCGTCGACGTCGCTCGGTTCAAACCGCGCCCCGTGGCCGCAGGTGAGGTTAATGATCACATCCGATCCGGCATCCCGTACCCGGTCGACAACCTCTTTGTAATATTCCGGCTTCATGCTCGGCGCCCCAGTCTCCGGGTCGCGCACATGAATATGAATGGCCGCCGCCCCGGCCTTGGCCGCGTCGAGCCCGGACTCCGCAATCTGTTGAGGTGTGATCGGCAATCCTGGATGCTGCTTCGGCGGCGTGACCGACCCGGTCAGGGCACAGGTCAGGATGGTTTTATTGGATGCTACGGCCATGGCTGGAAACTCACCGGTTAGGGTTAAGACTATCCCGACATTACCGAATGGCCCCCGGAGGAGCAATCATCACCCATCCGTTGCAGCACCGGGGTCGGGTGATTATCTTAGCCAATAAATTCACCAGAGGAGCGGCACTCTACGCCAGCATAAACTTATGACCGAAGCTTTCATTTGCGACGCTATCCGAACCCCTATCGGCCGCTATGGTGGCGCTCTCTCCAAAGTGCGGACGGATGACCTTGCCGCAATTCCGCTGACCGAGCTGATGGTGCGCAATGCGAACGTCGATTGGGAAAAGATCGACGATGTGATCTATGGCTGCGTCAATCAGGCCGGCGAGGATAACCGCAATGTCGCGCGCATGGCCTTGTTGCTGGCGGGTCTGCCTCAAGATGTGCCCGGTGCGACGGTCAACCGGCTCTGTGGTTCCGGCATGTTCGCAACCGGTTCCGCGGCGCAAGCCATCCGCACGGGCGATGCGGAGATCGTCATTTCCGGCGGGGTCGAGAGCATGTCCCGCTCGCCCTACGTCATCAGCAAACCCGACGCGGCCTTCACGCGCGGCTTGGAAATGGAAGACACCACCATCGGCTGGCGCTTCGTGAACCCCAAAATGGAACAGCTCTACGGCACCGACGCGATGGGCGAGACGGCGGAGAACCTCGCCGATGATTTCAAGCTCAACCGCGAGGAACAGGATCAATTCGCCCTCAACAGCCAACTGAAGACCGAGGCGGCTCAGGCCGACGGCCGATTGGCCGAGGAAATCGTCGCGGTGACCATTCCCCAACGCCGGGGTGACGATATCGTTGTCGATACCGACGAACATCCCCGCGCCGGCTCCACCATCGAAAGCCTCACCAAATTGGGTGCGGCCTTCCGCAAAGGCGGCACGGTAACGGCGGGCAACTCGTCCGGCGTCAATGACGGCGCTTGTGCGATCATCGTCGCGTCGGAGAAAGCCGCCAAGGAACATGGGCTGGAGCCCAAAGCCCGGATCACCGGCATGGCGGTCGCCGGTGTGCCGCCCCGCATCATGGGGATCGGTCCCGCACCGGCCTCGAAAAAACTGATGGAACGGCTGGGCCTCGGCATCGACGATTTCGACATCATCGAGCTCAACGAAGCCTTCGCCGCGCAATCCATCGCCGTCATGCGCGATCTCGGCATTGCCGATGATGACCCCCGGGTGAACCCGCAAGGCGGCGCCATCGCGCTCGGCCATCCCTTGGGCGCCAGCGGCGCAAGGCTACTGACCACCGCGACCTACCAGCTGCTGCGGAGCGGTGGTAAGCGCGCACTTTGCACCATGTGCATCGGCGTCGGCCAGGGCATCGCAACGGTGATTGAGCGGGTCTAAACGGCGCAGGCGTCATGGCTTTTGTCGCCCTCGTCCGCCGACGAGGTCGACAGCAACGGGGTGCAAAATCGAGTTTCCTGAACACACAAAATCGCGGTATGCAGCGGCTTGACGCTCCAAGAATAATGCCGCAATTTAAGAATAATTCTCAAAGAAGAAGACACAGGCTCCACGTCAAAATTTGCCATCCATCAATATGAAAGAACGCAGGGCCGCGAAACAGGGTCAAGTCTTTGGCGCGCCCGCGAAGGGACGGAATAAAATATGAGTGTTTCAGTCGCCGTAATCGGATCCGGTCCGGCAGGCATGTATGCCGTCGATGGATTGTTGAAATCCGAGTCGGGTCATGATTTTGAAATAGACGTCATCGATCGTCTTCCCTCTCCCTTTGGATTGATCCGCGCCGGTGTTGCACCCGATCATTTCAAAACCCGTAATACCGCACGCCAATTCATGCGAACCTTGGACGAAGAGGCCGTTCGTTATCTGGGCAATGTGGAGGTCGGCCGCGATCTTAGTTACGAGGAATTAAAGGCCAATTACGACGTCGTGATCTTCGCCATCGGGGCCTATAACGACCGGGCGCTGGGCGTCCCGGGCGAGGGTTTGCCCGGTGTCTACGGTGCCTGTGCATTTGTCGGCTGGTATAACGGCCACCCGGATTACCGCGACCTCGACCCCCTGCTTGACAAAGGCGGCGTCGCCGTGATCGGGATCGGTAATGTCGCCCTCGATGTCTCGCGCCTCCTGGCAAAAACGCCGTCCGAGCGGGATGGCTCCGATATCTGCGAACATGCGGAAGCCGCAATTGCTGCCGCGCCGCTGGATACCGTCTATGTCTTCGGCCGCCGCGGCCCCAACGAAGCCGGTTTTACCCCGAAGGAACTTGGCGAAATCCGCGACCTAAAACGATGTGCGGTCAAAATAGACCCGGCTCAATTGCCCGACAGCGTACCCGACAACATCGATGGGCGCGTGAAGGGCATCAAGGAAAAGAACCTGGGCATCCTGCAAGACATCGCGGGCCAAGATAAAGACCTGCCGGTGACGATGAATATGACCTTCTACGCCTCGCCGATCGAAGTGCTCGGCACCGATCGGGTTGAGGGCCTCCGTCTCGAACGCACAAACGTCGTCGACGGCAAGGCGACCGCCACCGGTGAAACCTTTGACATTGAGGTCGGCGCTGTTGTCACGGCCATCGGCTATCACGCCGTTGCGCCGGAAGGCGTTCCCATGGACGGCGGCGTTATCGCCAACGACAAAGGCCGGGTCGAAGACGGTGTTTATTGTGTCGGCTGGTGTAAGCGGGGGCCGACCGGCACCATCCCGACCAACGGACCGGATTCCCGGGAGGTCGTGGACCTTATCCTCGAAGATATTTCCGACGGTGAGAAACCCGGCCGCGATGCGATCGATGCGTTGCTGGCGGAACGGGGTCCTCGGATCGTTTCCTGGCCGGAATGGCAAAAGATTGCCGATGAGGAAACCGCCCGCGCCGCAGCGAACCGGCCCCGGGAGCGTTTCACCCGAATTTCGGAAATGCTCGCTGTTCTTGACTGACCGACGTCGGAACCATGCTGGGCTGGTACCTCGTCACCGTCGTCGGATTTTCCTTCGGATTTGATCAGCACCGGCGTGTTCTCCTATCCGGCGAACCGCGGACCGAGTCCCGTCAGTTTCAAGCATTGTTCGACATTTGCGCCTGGATAAGCGGCATCGCCTGCCTTGCAACGGTCGTCGGCGGCTTTTTTGTCGGTGAATGGTGGTGGGTCTTCGCGGCAATGGCGATCGGCTTCTTCGTCAATCTAGCAGCGCGGATATCCGTTCCCTTGGTCTACTCGGCTCTCGGCACTTTGGTCGGTCTGATCATGGGGATCAGCGGCGCCGTCAGAGTATTTCTTTAGGGTGCCTTCAACACCAACGTGACCCATCCATCGATATAAATCCGCCGTTGCAGGCGAAGCCTATGATAAGCGTGAGCAGTGTGAACCCGATTGCCATCGGATTCCAACAGGCCGGAGAGTATGACGGTGCCGCCCGGGGCCAGTTGCCGCACCAGATCTCGCGCCATCCGCATCAAGGGGCGGGCCAAAATATTGCTGACAATCAGGTCGTATCTATGCCGCCGAATATCGGGATGCCGATATCCCGTTGCGTGGTGCGCCCGAACCAAATTCCCGACCCGGTTGGCGGCAATATTCTCCCGTGAAATCCGCGTTGCCACTGGATCGATATCCGAGGCCGTCACCGGCACCCGCCA
>JAQCKY010000029.1 GCA_027592155.1 Pseudomonadota bacterium | reverse complement strand
ATGTTGGGCGAAAAAAAAGAAACCGGGGATATGTCGGTAAAGCCCATCCTTCCCGTATCGTTTGTTCCGCTGGTTTCCGCCAACCGAGAGTCCTGAAATTTACGCACTTGCGCGATGGCGTTGAAAAACCGATTTTAGAGGCATGGATATCTCGACCCGCCGCACCCGTGTCATCGCCGTCCTCGGGCCGACCAACACCGGTAAGACCTATCTCGCGTTAGAACGCATGCTCGGTCATGGAAGCGGCATCATGGGATTTCCGCTGCGCCTTCTGGCCCGGGAAAATTATGATCGCGCCGTCAAACTCAAAAGCCGGCGCGAAGTGGCCCTGATCACCGGCGAAGAAAAAATCGTTCCGCCCTACGCCAAATATATTTTCTGCACTGTCGAATCCATGCCGCTCGATCTGCCGACGGCCTTCCTGGCGGTGGACGAAATCCAGCTCTGCGCCGATCCGGAACGCGGCCATATTTTCATGGACCGTCTTCTGAATGCCCGGGGCACCGAAGAAACCATGTTCATGGGGGCGGAAACGGTAAAGCCCTTGATCCGTAGACTGGTCCCCGAAGCCGAATTCCTCACCAGGCCCCGGTTTTCGAAGATCACCTATACCGGGGCAAAAAAGATCGGCCGGATGATCCCGCGCAGCGCCGTTGTCGGATTTTCCGCCGCCGATGTTTATTCCATGGCCGAACTCCTCCGGCGGCAGCGGGGTGGCGCCGCCATCGTCATGGGAGCCCTCAGTCCCCGCACCCGGAATGCGCAGGTGCAAATGTTCCAGGAAGGCGAGGTCGATCATTTGGTCGCGACCGATGCAATCGGCATGGGCCTCAACCTGGAAATCGATCATGTCGCCTTCGCGGCGGTGCGAAAATTCGATGGCAACGGATCACGCAATTTACGCCCCGAAGAACTAGCCCAGATCGCCGGCCGGGCCGGACGCCATATGAGCGACGGCACCTTCGGCGTAACGGCCGAGGTGACGGAGCTGCCCGCCGATGTCGTGGAACGAATCGAAGATCACAATTTTCAGTCGATCAGCGCCGGCTATTGGCGCAATCCGCAACTTGAATTCTCGTCTTACAAGACGCTCCGAGACAGTCTTGAGAGACCCTCCGAGTCGCCGTTGCTGATCAAAGTCCGCAATGCCGATGACGAACGGTTCCTGAATGAGTTGACGGCCGACCCGGAGATCGCGGCGCGGGCGATGCGGGAAAGCGAAACGCGGCTGTTGTGGGAGGTTTGCCAGGTCCCGGATTTCCGTAAAATCGCGAGTGACAGCCACACCGGTTTGCTATCGCAGATCTACAAATTCCTCGTCGCGAGAAACGGCATGCTGCCGGTCGATTGGATGGCCCGTCAGATCAACCGGATCAATCAGACCGACGGGGATATAGACACGCTGCTGGGCCGGATCGCCAACATCCGGATCTGGACCTATGTCTCTCACCGCAGCGGCTGGCTCGATGACCCGGAACACTGGCAGGCGATGACCCGGGAGATCGAAGACCGGTTATCCGATGCATTGCACGAACGGCTTACCCAACGTTTTGTCGATCAGCGCGCGACGGCATTGGTGCGCGGCTTACGGGAGCGAAATGAGTTGTGCACCGAGATCACCGCAGACGGTGAGGTCTCGGTCGAAGGTTATGATGTCGGCCGGCTCAATGGTTTCCGCTTTCAACCCGACCCCACTGGGGGACACGAGGTTGACCGGACGGTGATGGCGGCGGCGGTCCGCTCGGTCGGCGGGCGGATCGATCACCGGGTACGGACACTCTGTTCCGGCCCCGATGCGGAGATACGGCTCGCCGATGACGGCGTTATCCACTGGCGGGAGGAAGCGGTCGCGCGGCTCTCCGCCGGGACGGATGCCCTTCACCCGAAGATCACAACGCTGCAGGACGATCTGCTCGATGGGCCGGCGCGGATCGCGGTGGAAACTCACCTCAGGGGCTGGCTCGACCGCCTTATCAAACGCGCGCTTGGGCCGATTGTCCGATTGCGGGAGGCGCCGCTGACCGGCCCTGCGCGGGGGGTCGCGTTCCAACTCACCGAGGCCCTTGGATCAGTGACGCGCCGTCAGGTGGAGACGCAGCTAAAGGGATTGCAGAAGGCGGACTATGGCAAGCTTCGTGGTCTCGGCGTCAGGCTGGGCCGGGATCATATCTATATTCCGGTTATCTTAAAGCCGGCGGCGGCGCGTACGGCGGCCCTCCTGTGGGCAGTGCAGGCGGGGCTTTCGCCGATGCCGGATTTGCCGCCGCCGGGGCGGGCTTCTCTGCCCTATCCGAAAAATACACCGGCCGAGTTCCTCGCCGTGACGGGGTATCGGCGGCTCGGAACATTGGCCGTTCGCCTGGACATCATCGAACGTCTGCATGGTCTGCTGCGCAAAGCCGCGGCGTCCGGTAAGGCCGAGATCGGCGCAGATGTCTTAAACCTCGTCGGCTGTACGACGGCGGATATGGCCGGCGTTCTGGAGGCGCTGGGATATAGCGCAACCCAAAACGAGACCGGTCTGGCCTTTGCGTTGCCCGTTCGCAAAAAACGATCCGGCCCCCGAAAAGCAAAACGGAAAAAACCGTTAAATCAGGATTCTCCTTTTGCCATCCTGAAGGATCTGGCGGTGTCATGACGCCGGAGGGGCTAGAACCGGTTGCCACCATTAGGCTGGATAAATGGCTGTGGCATGCGCGATTCGTGAAAACACGCTCGCTGGCGACGAAGCTCTGTCAGTCGTCCCGCATTCGGATCAACGACCGCGAAGGGGTTAAACCCCATCATCCGGTAAAACCCGGTGACGTCCTGACCTTTCCGCTGGGCCATCATATCCGCGTCATTAGCATCGTTGCGCTTGGCGAGCGCCGCGGTCCCGCCCAGCAGGCACAAGCGCTCTATGAGGACTTGGCCCCACCGCCTCGCCGGGAAGACGCCGTCAAGGATGGCATCCCCGAAACCGGCCGTGAATTAGGCTCAGGCCGGCCCACCAAAGCGGAACGCCGTGCGATCGATCACTTGATGGGCCGCGATGACCCCGGTTGAGTGGGGAGCCTGACCGTCACGGCATTGTGTGGCTTTGCAACGCGGCTTATATGAATTGTCCCTTGCACGGTCACGACCGGCGATGATAGGCCACGATAATGATAAACCGACTAAAAGCCCTATTCGGTGGCGACCAAGCCGAAGAAAAACTCTCCACCGTTGAGGCATTACCCCTGGCCGCCGCGGCGCTGCTGGTAGAAGCCGCCTGCATGGACGGCGATTTTGACGAGGATGAACGCCGCACGATCACCGCGCTGCTAACCAACCATTTTGACCTCAGCGCCGAGGAGATTGCGGAGGTCCTCGAGCAAGCGGAGGAGGCGGTCAATGAAACCGGACAGCTTTACGCCTTCACCCGTGTCGTCAAGGATCGCTTCACTGCCGAAGAACGCGTTTCGATGATCGAAATGATCTGGGAAGTCGCCTATGCGGATGGCCGCGTGGACCATTATGAATCAAACCTGATTCGCCGGATTGGCGGGCTCCTATTCGTCTCGGATCGCGATCGCGGCGTTGCGCAAAAACGCGTTCGAGCAAGGCTTGGCATCACGTCGCCCTCGGTGTAAGAAGAAACCGTCGGCTCGCAAAGACTCCGGCAAATTACGGTCCACGGAGAAGAATCAATGACATATCTTGTCACCGAAAATTGCATAAAGTGTAAGTACCAGGATTGCGTCGAAGTATGCCCGGTCGATTGTTTTTATGAGGGTGAGAATTTCCTCGTGATCAATCCCGATGAATGCATCGACTGCGGCGTTTGCGAACCGGAATGCCCGGCTGAAGCGATCGTCCCCGACACCGAAGACGGGTTGGATGATTGGCTGGAAATCAACACGAAGTTCTCGGCAACTTGGCCGAACATCACCGCCAAGGGTGAAACCCCGGCGGATGCGGACGAGTGGAAAGATAAGTCCGGCAAAAAAGAAATGATGAGCGAGAACCCCGGCGCGGGCAGCTAAGCTCCTCGGTTAATCGTGATGGCGGGTGCTGAGGGTAACCTCAGCACCAAGGCCGCGCCGTTCAGGCGGCTGCTGTAATTTAGCTTCCCACTGTGATATAGAGGGGCGCGCGCTTTACCGTTTGCGAAAATTATTACGGAATTCGATACGGCTGAGTTGGTATAGAGGGAAGTTTGAACCGCCTCTCCATAACGAAAAATAAACGCGTTTGATGTTAACACGCGCCCGTCGGCAACGATGGGTGCGGTGTCGTATTTGCGGCAAACACCGTAAATATTGGCGATTTCCGCAGAGATTATGAGGAAAAGAGCAGAATGGCAGCGAAAAAGGCGTCAACCAAGGACGGTTTTAAGACGGGTGACTATGTGGTGTATCCGACCCATGGCGTTGGACAGGTATCGGGAATTGAGAAGGAGACGATCGCCGGTCAGGATCTTCGGTTGATTGTTGTTAGTTTCGACCGGGACCGCATGACCTTGCGGGTTCCGATGGATAAAATGGAAATCTCCGGGCTGCGCAAGCTGAGCACCAAAAAGGTGATGGAAAACGTCATGACGACGTTGAAGGGCCGCGCCCGGGTTAAGCGCACCATGTGGAGCCGCCGCGCCCAGGAATATGAGGCCAAGATCAACTCCGGCGATCCGGTATCGATTGCCGAGGTCGTTCGCGACCTGCACCGCAACGTCGGCCAGCCCGATCAGTCCTTCAGCGAACGCCATATCTACGAAGCCGCGCTCGAACGGCTTGCCGGTGAGTTCGCGGCGATTGAGAGCCTCGACAAAGAAAGCGCCACCGAAAAATTGGAAGAAATTCTGAGCGGGCCGTCTTAAAATCGACAAAATTGTCGGTTATTACCACTAAATCACGGGGCATTAGCGAATAGTTAATGTCCCGTTTCTACTTATTGAACTGGCGAGTTTTTCGCCGGTAGGGCGCTTTACGTCATGACGGAGACCTGTAAGTTTTTTCATCTGAGCGGCGGTGACCGGTATTGGGCCATCGGCGCCATTCATGGTGATGTCGAAAAGCTTCAGTCGCTCCATGCCCAATTGATGGATCGATTGGAGCCGGCTGACCGTCTCGTCTACCTCGGCAATTTTCTCGGCATCGGAAGCGCGATCCAAGAGACGGTGGATGAGTTGCTGTTATTCCGCCGCCTGTTTCTTGCGCAGCCCCGCGCCTTCGTCCAAGACATCGCTTATCTGCGCGGCTCCCAGGAGGAGATGTGGCAAAAACTGCTGCAGATCCATTTGGCGATGAACCCTGCTGAGGTTCTGGGCTGGATGTTCGAACAGGGCGCGGCGGCAACGCTCGCGGCCTATGGCGGCCGGGCGGAAACCGGATTGGCCGCTGTCCGCGAAGGGGCCATGGCACTGAACCGCTGGGCGGCCGACGTTCGCGACCGCATTCGATCCGCCGATGGCCATAATGCCCTGATGTCGATCCTGCGCCGCGCCGCCTATACCGGCGATGACGGGCTGTTGTTCGTTAATAGCGGTCTCGATCCGTCCAAGCCGCTGGACAATCAAAAAGACAATTTTTGGTGGGGCAACGTCGAGTTCGATAAAATCAAACAACCCTA
This sequence comes from Pseudomonadota bacterium, assembly GCA_027592155.1. Classification (GTDB taxonomy): domain Bacteria; phylum Pseudomonadota; class Alphaproteobacteria; order Rhodospirillales; family UBA2165; genus JAQCKY01. The sequence goes on along the minus strand of JAQCKY010000029.1, from coordinate 4,979 downwards.
TGGCAGCTTTAAAAAGGTGATCCGGGGCTTCGATCCCAAACATCGCGGCATGGTCACCGACGGCGTTGCCATCACGGTCGACAGCGGCTGCGGGTTCGGCGGCGGTTTAACCGCGCTCTGCTTCGACGCCGATGGCAATGTCTTAGACCGGATCGACGCCTGATCGATCAGGACCGCAAAAGCGGGATCACTCTTTAACTAATTTTATGAGCTGACCGGTCCTGGGCTCCTGATTGGGCCCAAACCCGTTGAGCACCCGGAACCAGTCCGCCGGGGCTTCCCGGACCGCCATTTCCCGGCTCAAGGAAGCAACGGTCTCGCCTTGCCGGACGGCGCGAATGCGCAACCGCAGTGGCTTGAAGGCTGCGGCCTCTCGGTCCGACAAGGCTTTAAGACTGAAAGTTGTTCGCTGCAAGGGAACCGACAGCTGTTGGGTGAGGTTGGTTGGGGTCAGGAAGACAAAACGAAGGATGCGGTTCGAGGGATGCCGGACCGCAACCAGGCGGACATTCCGCGGCCCTGCCTGGGTCTGGATATTTGCGACAGCGGTCGCGCCCTCCATGCCATTAATGGTCAACCCCTCGGTCCGGCTGATGTTCGTCTTTTTGGCCCAGACCTGGGAAATGTAATTGGTCATTCGGCCGCGATAATTCGATCCGCCGCCGTCGAATTGGATGATGGCGCCGTTGCGGTTCCGGGCGATCACGGCGCTGGCTGAATTTTGCAGACGGAATCCCTCAGGCACCGAAAAACGGAACTTCAGTCCGGGATGGATAAATTCACGCCCCCGGACGAACCCTTCTTTGGGGTCGTCTCCAAAGAGAAGACCGTGCAGCATTTGCATATGATTGATCCGCCCGCTCCGGGGCTTTGCGACTGCCGCATTTTGCGCTTGGGCGATGGCTCTTTGTACCCGGTCTATCGCCCGGGGATGGCTCGCAAGCATATCCGTCTGGTCCGCCTTGGCCGGATTTTCACCCGCCAATTTGAGCTGTAATTGGCTGTGGCTACGCAGCTTGCCGAGGAAGCTCGCCATGCCTTCCGGCTCATACTCATCGCGGACGATATAGCGCACCCCCAACAGATCGGCTTCAAACTCCTGATCGCGCGAAAAGCTTTGAAGATGCAGCGGCAGGACGGAGCCCGCCAAATCGGCGGCAGCACCGCCGAATAAGACGCCCAAACCGACTGTCGCCAAGCCGCCGAACTGAGCCTGCGCATATCGCTGCGCGGTGTGACGACCGGTGATGTGACCGATCTCGTGGGCGATGACGCCGGCGAGTTCGGCTTCGGTATCGGCGAGGGCCAGCAGCCCGCGGGTGACATAGATGAAGCCGCCGGGGACCGCGAAGGCGTTGACCTGGTCCGAGTTGAGCACGGTAAAGGTGAATTTCTGATTGGGCAGTTCCGACCGGCGGACCAGGGCTTGGCCGATCCGGTCGACATATTTTGTGACCGTGGCGTCGTCGTAAGCCCCGCCGAACTGCTTGAGAATCTTCGGGTGTTCGGAGAATCCGATTTGCTGTTCCTGGGCCGGCGACATAAAGCCTGTGAAGATGCGTTCGCCGGTTGCCGGGCTTACCGTGCAGCCGGTAAGAACCGCCAAGCAAAGCAACGCGGCACCTGTGATGCCGACCGAATAACCTTTGCGTCTCATTGTCGTAGGACCTCAATTTGCTCTGGGTGGCTAACCTCGATCATAGGACCATTGAAGGATTTCAGCCAACCGCGAACCCGTACCGTTGCGCCGTTCATCTTCTCCAGGTCCAAACCCTCTCGCCGAAACAGCCGGACCGATTTGGGCGCGATTGAAATCGTGAAATCAGTCCGCCAATTGCTGCCGAAATTGAGATAGGCGCGTCCGCGCACGATCGCAACATTTTGAACGGTGCCTTCAACGATTTGAAAACTGTTAATATAACGTTCGGCCTCGACAAAAGTTCGAATTCGGTAAAAAGAATTTCCCCAAATGCCTTTGTTCTCTGCGCGCGCGGCTCTCTCGGCGTTAAGCAAATCTTGCACTTGGGTTCGGTTATCGGCGAAAGAATAGACCCGCGCCAGGCCCTGCCTCAACATCTCCCCTTGGATCCACAGCCCATCGTCCCGTTTCAGATGGGCGAGAATCCGTCCATGCCGATCCATTCTGCGCCCGCCGTAATAAAGCGTGACCTTGCGGTCCAAGACGAGCTTTTCCAGCGCCTCTTTTGCGCGATCCGCGAGTGGCCATTTTTGGAATCCCCGCCGGCCGAGCGGCAGCTTTGGCGCCTGAAGCCCAACCAACCGGACCTCGATGGTGCCATTTACGGGTGATTCAAGTACCACGGTATCGCCATCGACGATTGACCGGACAATGGCGGTTTCACCTTCCATTAGGGCCACGGCCGCGGCGGTGCCGATCACCGGTAAGAGCAGCAGCGCAATGAATAGGCCCCGTTGCGCGGATATCCAGAGCGTCGCCGTCAAACTGCCAAGACCTCTTGCCATCACTGTAATTTGCCTATAATTCCCAAGCCAGCATATCATTTGGGCCATAAAAATAAGATTTCATGGACGTCGGAACAACAAAACATAGCATGTATCCGAGTATCGAGCCTTATGCCTCAGGCATGCTCGACCTCGACGAGACCCATAAAATGTATTGGGAGGTATCGGGAAACCCCAATGGGGTTCCGGTGGTATTCCTCCATGGCGGGCCGGGGGCAGGAGCCTCGTCGTCGCACCGCCGTTTTTTCGACCCCGAGCATTACCGTATCGTGGTTTTCGATCAACGGGGCTGCGGGCGCTCAAAGCCATTCGGCGAACTGACCGATAATACCACCCAGCACTTGGTTGCCGATATGGAGACTCTTCGCCGGCATTTGGATATCGAAAAATGGGTGTTATTCGGCGGGTCCTGGGGCAGTTCGCTGGCGTTGGCTTATGGCATGGAACATCCCGACCGCAGCTTAGGTTTTGTCCTCCGCGGTTTGTTCCTATGTCGGGATAAGGAACTGGACTGGTTCTTGGGTGGCATCGCGGCGGTGTTTCCGGAACCCTTTCGGAGCTTCACGGAGTTCCTGCCCGAGGAAGAGCGGGATGACATTCTCGGCAACTATCACCGGCGGCTGACCGACAGCGACCCGGCGGTCCATCTTCCGGCATCGCGCGCTTGGGCGCGGTTTGAGGGGGCCTGTTCGACCTTGATGCCGAACCCGGAAAGCGTCGCGAGCCTGGAGACCGGGAGGGCGGCATCGGCTTTGGCGCGGATCGAGGCCCATTATTTCGTCAATCATATGTATTTGCCGGATGATCATTTTTTCCGGCATCTCGACAAAATCCGTCATTTGCCGGGCACGATCATCCAGGGCCGGTACGATATGGTGTGCCCGATCGGCACTGCCGATGAATTCGCCCGCGCCTGGCCGGAGGCGGATTATGTGATCGTGCCCGATGCCGGTCATTCCGCGATGGAGCCCTCCATCCGCTCGGCGCTCGTTGCAGCGACAGAGAAATATAAAGTTCTCGGCAGTAACTGAGCGGTATTTGATCGGGGTTATGGACTGGGCATCGGCGCTGCAATCCTCTAAAGTTCCGCTGATTGAGATAGTTGGGGGATGACATGGGGCCGATCTTTAGGCTGTTCACCGCACTAATTGCCGTTTTTGGCATTATGGCGGCGGCGCCGTCTGCGAAGGTGATGGCGGACGATCCCGATTTTATATCGTTCTCCGCGGGCTGGTTTGATCTAAATCGCACGCGAGACGAAGGGGCCGAGTTTCGGCTGGAATACCGCTCCGACTACAAATTCCTTTTTCTCAAACCGTTTGTTGCAGGGGGTGGCGCCACCGGCGGCCACGGCTTTATCGGCGCCGGCGTTTTGACGGATATATTTTGGGGCAAGCGCATTGTCACGACTCTGAGCTTCGCGCCTCACTTTTATATTGGCGGCAACGACAAGCTCGACCTCGATTATCCGCTGGAGTTCCGCTCCCAGTTTGAGCTTGCCTATCGTTTCGACAACCGCTCGCGGTTAGGGCTGGCGTTCTCACACTATTCAAACGCTGACCTTGGCGACGACAACCCGGGCACAGAGACTTTCTCTCTCTATTATTCCCTGCCGTTCAGCACGATTACCGGGATGTTCAAGTAAGGCCACCCTGGCGGCATGACCTTTCCGCGAATGAGGAAGAGAAAATGGAACTCAATGCGGATTTCGCCAAACGGGTTGTCATGCACGGTGACGAGATCGATTGGATCGACTCGCCGATCCCCGGGATCGCCCGCCGCATGCTCGACCGGATCGGTGACGAGGTTGCGCGCGCGACCACCATCGTGCGCTACGATCCACAAAGTTCGTTCTCGCCCCATGTCCATACCGGTGGGGAGGAGTTCATCGTGCTCGACGGCGTTTTCCAGGACGAACATGGTGATTTCCCGGTGGGTTCCTACATCCGGAACCCGCCGCAGTCTCAACATACCCCAAGCTCCAAACCGGGATGCACCATCCTCGTCAAACTGTGGCAGTTCGATCCCGACGACCGGACCCAGGTCAACATCGATACGACTGACCATCAACCGGTGCCCGACGCCACGCGGGAAGGTGTTTCGGTAATTCCGCTATTCAAGGACGCCCGCGAGACCGTCCGTATCGAACAATGGGAAGCCGGCGCGGATGTCGAAATCGACACCGACGGCGGGGCGGAAATCTTCGTGCTCGACGGCGGCTTCACCGAACAGGGGGATCATCTCCGCCACCATTCTTGGCTGCGTATCCCCATCGGCGGGTCGGTCTCGGCGAAAGCGAACGACGACGGCACCCGGGTCTGGATCAAGTCGGGGCATCTGCGTTATATCGATCCCTCATCGACCGCCTTGGTCTAGGCCTGCGCGCCTGCTAAATTACGCCCAGCTGCGGGGCCCCGTAGCTCAGTAGGATAGAGCACCAGATTCCTAATATATGATCCCAACCTATCTATCCAAAAGGATGAATGAAAACAATC
>JAQCKY010000028.1 GCA_027592155.1 Pseudomonadota bacterium | reverse complement strand
GGGCGGCGGCTGGTGAAGCCGACATTATAGAGCATCGCACCCTGATAAGGCAGGCGCGCCAGCGTTTCATCGTCCCAGAGCGGCGCCGGGCCGGGGCGGCAGCGCTGTCTCTTTTGGATTCCGATAAAGGGATCGACGATCTTTCCCTTGAAACGCACGCCGAGATGGAGGTGCGGAAACTCGGACAGGCCCGACATGCCAACCATGCCGAGTTGCTCTCCCCGTGCGACGGACTGGCCTTCTTTCACCGAAACACTACCATTTCTCATATGGCAATAACTGGTCTGCCAGCCGTTGTCATGCTCGAGCATTACCGCATTGCCGCAGCCGAGTTTGGAAATTTCTTTGCGGTTCTCCTTGGTGAAACCGACATCGTCCATACCGTCGCGGATTGCCTGCACACGGCCCGGTGCGGACGCCAGCACCGGAACGCCTTGCTTCATCACGGCGAGGTCGCGAATCGCAAAATCAACGCCCCGATGTTTGTCATAGGAAAGGCGCCCACAGGCATAGTCACGCCATCTATCCTTGCGGGTATCGACATCGACATAATTAAACACCCAGCAATCGACGCCCGGCACGCATTTCAGCGGCAAAGCGAGTTTCGGCGGCGGCGGCGTTTGGGCGAAAGAGGCCACCGCACCACCACAGACAAGCAACACGGCCAGCAGCGTGACGAGGATTAGTCTTGAAATTCCGCTCTGTCGGGTCAAAGTCGGTCGATGGAAAGTCATGAAGGGATCATAGGCAATCCACCCTGCCTTGGGCCACCCCGCGTGGGCGAAGAATTACAAACAAGGATAACGGACCATGACCGAGCTTTATCAACTCTCTGCCCGCGACGTCGTCGCCAAACTCAAAAACAAAGAGGTAAGCCCGGTTGAGTTGATCGATGCCGCGGAAGCGCGGATCAGCGCGGTCGAAGGAGACATCAACGCCCTGCCGACGCTGTGTTTCGAGAGGGCGCGGGAGGCGGCAACCAAGGTTTCAACGCTGGATGACCGTACCCCGGGTTGGCTCGGCGGCCTTCCGATCGCGGTCAAGGATATGAGCGACGTTGCCGGTGTCCGCACGACCTATGGCTCCCCGATCTATGCCGATCATGTGCCGGCGACATCGGACCTGACCGTCGAAATCCTCGAGCAACGGGGCGCGCTGGTCGTCGCGAAATCCAACACGCCTGAATTTGCGGCCGGCGCCAATACCTTCAACGAAGTCTTCGGCGCGACCATCAACCCCTGGGGGGCAGGCCTTTGCGCAGGCGGGTCTTCGGGCGGATCGGCAGCGGCCTTGGCGGCGGGCGAGGTTTGGCTCGCAACCGGCTCCGACCTCGGCGGCAGCCTTCGGACCCCGGCGAGCTTTTGCGGCGTGGTCGGGCTGCGCCCAAGTCCCGGCAGGGTGCCCCGGTCGGCGGCGACACCTTTCGATACCCTCAGTGTTGCCGGCCCGATGGCGCGGGACGTCCGGGATGCGGCGCTGTTTCTGGATGCGATGGTCGGCACCCATCCGAGAGATCCTTTGGCCGTGGAGATCCCGGCGCAAAGCTTTCAATCCGCCGCGAATAACCCTGCGGCACCGAAACGCGTGGCCTTTTCCCCCGATCTCGGCCAGCTGCCGGTCGCCCGGGATGTGCGGGAAATTTGCACCGCCGCCGTCAATCGGGTCGAAGATTTGGGCACGGTGGTCGATGAGCAATGCCCGGATTTTTCCGGCGCCTATGAGAGCTTTCAGACACTAAGGGCGGTGTCCTTCGTGTCCCGCGCCGGCTATCTTTTGAAAAACCACCGCGATTTGTTGAAACCCGAGATCATTTGGAACGCCGAGAAGGGCCTGGAACTGACCCCTCAAGACATTGCCCGGGCGAACGATCTGCGGGGCGCGCTGAACGCCAGCATGGGCGCCTTGTTCGAGGATCATGACTTTTTTGTCTGTCCGGCCGCACCGGTCCGGCCCTTCGATGTCACCATCCGTTACGTCGAGGAAATCGAGGGTGCCAAGCTGAAGAGCTATGTCGACTGGATCGCCATTACCTTCATGATCACCCTGACCGGCTGTCCGGCGATCTCCATCCCCTGCGGGTTCTCGGAGGACGGTTTGCCGATCGGGCTTCAGATCGTCGCGCCGCCCCGGGGTGAGGCCAAACTTCTCTCGGCCGCAGCGGCGATTGAGGACATGTTCGGTATCTCGAGCAGCGTGCCGATCGATCCAAAGACGTGATCTCCCATAAGCCTTGACCCGCTTAGAACTTGACCCTGGGGGGCGTCGCTGACACTTTCTCGCCGCCATGCGTATTTTTCGCCATCATTATGGTGTTCCGGCGGATTTTCGAGGCGGCGTGGTCGCCATTGGAAATTTCGACGGAGTTCACCGCGGCCACCGCGCCGTTATCGGATTAGCGGCTGCGATTGCCAAGGATTCGGGCGCGCCCTGGGGTGTGCTGACCTTTGAGCCGCATCCCCGTGAATTCTTCGCACCGGACATCGAACCCTTCCGGCTGACCCCTTTTCATATCAAGGCGCGGCTGATTGAAGACCTCGGCGCCGATTTCATGGTGGTGATGCGGTTCGACAAGGCACTTTGCGAACAGAGCGCCGAAGATTTTGTCGATCAGGTCCTGGTTGGAAGTCTTGCCGCCAAGCATGTGGTTTCCGGGCACGAGTTCGTCTTTGGCCACCAGCGCAAAGGGGACAGTGCCTTTTTGAACGCGATGGGCGCGGAACGGGGCTTCGGCACCTCGGCCGTCGAAGAGGTTCTGGACGAAAACGGCACCATCATTTCCTCAACACGCATCCGCAGCAGCCTTCGCGACGGCAAGCCCCGTGAAGCCGCCGCCCTTTTGGGAAGGCCCTTTGACATCAACGGGCGGGTTATCACCGGCGAAGCGCGAGGCCGGACCATCGGGTTTCCGACCGCAAACCTCAAGCTGACCACCCACATCTGTCCGGCGATCGGCGTCTATGCCGTGCGCGCCGGTATCGGGCACGGGCGGAACACGGTTTGGCATGACGGCGTGGCAAATTTGGGTTATAGACCCACCTTTGGCGGAACGACCATTTCCCTCGAGACGAATATTTTCGATTTCAGCGGGGATCTGGTCGGCAAACATCTTCGCGTTGCCCTTGTGGACTATTTGAGGGCGGAGAAGAAATTTTCCGGTATTGAAGAGCTAACGGCGCAAATACAGAAAGATTCCGCGCAGGCTCGGCGGATTTTGACCGCTTGATTACCATTTCGTGGTGATCTTTCTGTCGAACCGGTCCAGCGGCGGCAATTTAAGATTAAGTTTGAGAGCGATAGGTTTGAGATGACGACCGATTATAAATCGACGGTGTTCCTCCCCAAGACCGACTTTCCGATGAAAGCCGGACTGGCGGAGCGCGAACCCGAATGGCTTGCCCGGTGGGAGGCGATGGACCTCTACGGCAAGATGCGCGAGGACGCGAAAGGGCGGGAGAAATTCGTTCTCCATGACGGCCCGCCCTATGCCAACGGCCATCTGCACATCGGTCATGCCCTGAATAAGATCCTCAAGGACGTCATCAACCGGTCGCAACAGATGATGGGCAAGGACGCCCATTATGTGCCGGGTTGGGATTGCCATGGCTTGCCGATCGAGTGGAAGATCGAGGAGCAATACCGGGAAAAAGGCGCCGATAAGGACGCCGTGCCCATCGTTGAGTTCCGCAAGGAGTGCCGGGAGTTCGCCGAGGGCTGGATCGATGTTCAGCGCGACGAGTTCAAGCGGCTGGGCGTTACCGGCGCCTGGGACAAACCCTATACGACCATGAGCTATGACGCCGAGGCGCAGATCGCGCGGGAATTGATGAAGTTCCTGGATAACGGCCTGCTCTATCGCGGCTCCAAACCGGTGATGTGGTCGGTGGTCGAAAAAACTGCCTTGGCGGAAGCGGAGGTCGAATATCACGATCACGTCTCGGACACGATCTGGGTCAAGTTTCCGATCAAAAACCCCTCCGAGGAACTCAAGGACGCCAACGTCGTGATCTGGACGACCACGCCCTGGACGATCCCCGGCAACCGGGCGGTCTGTTTTTCCAACCGCATCGGTTATGGCCTCTATGAGGTCACCGACGCGCCGGACGAAAATTGGGCCCATACGGGTGACAAGCTTGTGCTCGCCGATGCCCTTGCCGAAGAGGTAATGGCCGCCGCGCGGGTGACGACCCACACGCGCCTTGGCGACGTTGCCCATGATGTCTTGGCCGAGATGACCTGCGCTCACCCGCTTGCCGATATGGGTTATGGGTTCGACGTGCCGCTGTTGGAAGGTGACCATGTCACCGAAGAGGCCGGGACCGGGTTCGTTCATACCGCCCCCGGACACGGCCGCGATGACTTTGAGGTCTGGGCCGCGAAGGGCGCGCTGCTGGCCGGCCGCGCCATCGAGACCCATATCCCCTATACGGTGGATGCCGACGGTTTCCTGACCGACGACGCGCCCGGATTTCAGGGCAAGCGGGTCATCACGGAAAAAGGCGATAAGGGCAACGCCAACGAGGCCGTCATCGCCGCGCTGCGCGAGGCCGACACGCTGATCGCGCGCAACCGGCTGACCCATCAATATCCCCATTCCTGGCGCTCCAAAAAGCCGCTGATCTTCCGCAATACGCCGCAATGGTTCATCGCCATGGATCAGGCCTTTGGCGAGGACGGCAAAACTCTGCGCGAGGTCGCGCTGAAAGCCGTCGCCGATACGGACTTCTATCCGGAGTCCGGCCGGACCCGCCTGCGCGGCATGATCGAGGCCCGCCCGGACTGGGTGATCTCCCGGCAACGGGCCTGGGGTGTGCCGATCACGGTCTTCGTGCACAAAGAGACCGGCGAATTGGTCCGGGACCCGGCCGTGCAAGACCGGATCGCCGACGCGATCGAGGCCGAAGGCGCCGATGCCTGGTTCGATTCCGATCCGTCGCGTTTCCTCGGCAATGATTATAATCCGGCTGAGTATGAGCAGATCACCGACATCTTGGATGTCTGGTTCGATTCCGGCTCGACCCATAGTTTCGTTCTCGAAGGCAACGAGGCGTTCGAATGGCCGGCGTCGCTCTATCTCGAAGGCAGCGACCAGCATCGCGGCTGGTTCCATTCATCTTTGCTGGAAGCCTGCGGAACCCGCGGGCGGGCCCCCTATGAAGGCGTGCTCACCCATGGATTCGTGATGGGCGAAGACGGCTATAAAATGTCGAAGTCTCTCGGCAATATCGTCTCGCCGCAAGAGGTTGTGGAGCGTAACGGCGCCGACATCCTCCGCCTCTGGGTCGTCGGATCGGATTATTCCGAGGACCTGAAAATCGGCCCCGAGATCATCAAGAGCCATACCGATACGTACCGGCGTCTGCGCAATACCTTGCGGTACCTGCTCGGCAATCTGAACGGTTTCGACGCCGGCGAACGGCTCGAGCCTGAGGATATGCCGGAACTCGACCGTTGGGTCCTGCATCGCTTGGCCGAGATGGACGAGCGGGTTCGCCATGCCTGTGAGAGCTTTGAGTTCCACACGATCTTCACCGAGCTTCATAATTTTTGCACGACGGACCTGTCGGCCTTTTACTTCGATATCCGCAAAGACTCGCTCTATTGCGACCGGACGGATTCGGTCAAACGGCTGGCCGCGCGTACCGTGCTCGACCATCTGTTTCATGCGCTGACCGCCTGGTTCGCCCCCTTCATCTGCTTCACCGCCGAAGAAGCCTGGTGTGCCCGCTATCCCGGCGAGAACGAGAGCGTGCATCTTCGACAGTTTCCGGAAATTCCCAGCGACTGGCGGGACGATGCGCTTGCCGCCAAATGGAACAAAATCCGGAACCTGCGCCGGGTCGTTACCGGTGCGCTGGAGATTGAGCGCGGCGAAAAACGGATCGGCTCGAGCCTGCAGTCCCATCCCGTTATCCATGTCACCCCGGACTATATCGACGTCATGACAGGCATGGATTGCGCCGAGATCAGCATCACATCGGATGCCACATTATCGACCGATGCCGCACCGGCGACCGCCTTCACCCTGGAAGATGTCGAGGGTGTCGCGGTCGTTCATGAAGCGGCGACCGGCGAGAAATGCGTGCGCTGTTATCGGGTCTTGCCCGAAGTCGGGACCGTCGATGGGCATAACGAACTCTGCGTGCGCTGCGCGGACGCCGTCGATCATTTCCAGGTCGCCGCGGAGTAGTCCGGCAATGCCGTTACGCCTGGGCAAAATGTTCTGGCGGGGAATATCCCTCGCCACGGTCGGCATCGTCGTCGATCAAATATCCAAATGGTGGATATTAAACGATGTCATGCAGCCCCCGCAGGTGATCCCGGTCACGCCGTTTTTCAATTTGGTGATGACCTGGAACCGGGGTGTCAGCTTCGGGCTTTTTAATTCCGGCGGATCGGCAGGCGTGTGGATCCTGTCGGGCCTCGCCATCGTGATCGTGCTGTTTTTGGCCCAGTGGCTTCGCCGGGTCGAAAAATTGAGCCTGGCCCTGGCAATCGGCGCCATTATCGGCGGCGCTTTGGGGAATGTGATCGATCGCATGCGCTTTGGGGCGGTTGCCGATTTCCTAGATGTGCATATATTAGGGTATCATTGGCCGGCATTTAATGTGGCGGACAGCTTAATCTTTCTGGGCGCCGTCTATTTAATTGTTGATTCGTTTTTTTCCGGTAAGGAAACACCGGAATCATCGGGATCATCGGGCCCGGCGGAGAACCGCTAGAAGCGACCGGCTAGAGCTTAGACGTTGAAATAGATGGACAAAATCATGAACACCACAATCAAGAGTATCGCAGGTCTCGGGATTGCCGTGATTTTACTGTCAGGGTGCGAAGAAACACGCCAGGCCTTGGGACAGACAAAGCAGTCGCCAGATGAATTCGCCGTGTTTTCGCGCGCGCCGTTGAGTTTGCCGCCCGATTACGCCCTCCGCCCACCGAAACCGGGTGCCGAGCGCCCTCAACTTGTTAACCCCCGCGACCGCGCCCGTCAGGCCATTGTGGCAAATTCCAGTAACCGCCGTAACGCCGCCCGCCCGGAACCGGGACCGGAGGGAGCGAGCCCCGGTGAAGTCGCCGTGTTACGCGCCGCCGGTGCGATGAACCCGCAATCCAATATCCGTCAATTGATCAATCGGGAAACCTCCGCATTGGCGTCCGAGAGCGTCACCTTCACCGACAAGTTGATTTTCTGGCGCGATCCGGAGGCGTTCGGTACCAAAGTCGATCCAAACAAGGAACGGCGACGAATATTGGAACAACAAGCCGTTGGCGAACCGCTGAACAAGGGCGAAGTTCCGACCATCTCGCAGAAGCAAAAAGCCATCTTCGAGGGTGTCTTCAAATAACCCGTACGGCTGAGCGACTGCGCCGGAATCACCAGCTTCATACGTTCACTTTGATGCGAGGCCAATTGCGCGCCCTCAAACGCGACTATACCTAAGAGCCAGCCAATTCGTCTTTCGGCCTCTAATTGACCAGGATGAGCCCGCGACCATGACATTCCCTGCCAGAATTACCGCCTTACTATCGACATTGTTCCTCGCGGCCGCGCTGAGCGCCGCCGCTTCGGCAAAAGTTTTTAATCCGCAAACCTTTACCCTCGCCAACGGGATGCAGGTGGTGGTGATCGAAAACCGCCGCGCACCGATCGTCACACAGATGGTCTGGTATAAAGTCGGTTCAGCCGACGAGCCGAGGGGCGATTCCGGGATTGCCCATTATCTCGAACATCTGATGTTCAAAGCGACGAAGAACCTGAAATCCGGCGAGTTTTCGAAAATCGTCGCCCGCAACGGCGGACGGGACAATGCCTTCACCTCCTATGATTACACCGCCTATCATCAAACGGTCGCCGCCGATCGCCTAGAGCTGATCATGAAGATCGAAGCGGACCGGATGACCAATCTGATCATCGACGATGACGCCATCGAGGCCGAGCGGCAGGTCGTGTTGGAAGAACGGCGCAGCCGAACCGACAACCGTCCCGCCAGTTTGTTGCGCGAGCAGGCCAATGCGGCGCTCTATCTGACCTATCCCTACCGCGACCCGGTGATCGGCTGGGCCCACGAGATTCGCGCCATCACGGCGGATGGATTACGCGCCTTTTATAAAAAATGGTACCGGCCCAACAATGCCATCCTGATCATCGCCGGGGACGTGACCATGGATACGGTCCGCCCGCTGGCCGAAAAATATTACGGTCCCATCGCGCCTGGGCCGAAAATTGAGAGAGAATGAGAAATCGAGCCGCCCCATAATGCGGCGCGGCAGGTGGTGTTGCGGGACGGCCGGGTCCGCCAGGCGTCCTGGAGCCGATCCTACCTGGCGCCGAGCCACGGGTTGGGCGAAAAACAGGATATCTATGCGCTGGAAGTGCTCGCCAATGTGATCGGCGGCGGCTCTACGACACAGCTTTACCGGTCCTTGGTGATCGACAAGAAGATCGCGACTTCCGCTGGTGCATTTTACAGCGGCGAGGGGATCGGCCCGACGAGTTTCACATTTGCAGCCACGCCGGCACCAGGCACCACCATCGACCAGCTTGAGAAAGCGATGGAGAGCGAAATCGCCAATCTCCTGCAGAACGGCGTTCAGCAGAGCGATGTCGATCGCGCCAAAAGAAGCATGCAGACCCAGGCGATTTACGCGCGGGATTCGATGCGCGCGGGCGCCCAGGTTATCGGGGCCGCGCTCTCGACCGGCCAAACCATCGAAGACGTTGAATCCTGGCCCGAGCGGATCGCCGCCGTCACCGTCGAGCAGATCAACGCGGCGGCGCGGAAGGTCTTTGTGACCAAGAACTCGGTCACAAGCCACCTGCTGCCGAAGGAGTCCAACTGATGATTAGGTTTGCCCTCAGCAAGGCCCGAAAACTCGGCTCCGTCATCGCGGTTGCGGGATTAATCGCAACGGCGATGCTTTTCACGACGATCGGTCCCGCGTCTGCGGTCACCGTCGAAAAAGTCGTCAGCGCCAAGGGAATCACCGCTTGGCTGGTGCAGGATCGCATCAATCCGATCATTACCGTGAATTTCGCCTTTCGCGGCGGTTCCGCCCTGGACCCGGCGGGCAAAGAGGGGTTGTCCAATATTGTCGCCTCGACCATGGATGAGGGTGCGGGTGAATTGGATAGTCAGGCGTTCCAGCGGCAACTGGAAGACCTCTCGATCTCGCTGCGCTTCACCGCCAGCAAAGACATCTTTTCCGGATCCCTCAGGACCCTGACGGAGAACCGTGACGCCGCTGTCAATCTCTTGCGTCTCGCCGTCACCAAACCCCGCTTCGATACGGAGGCCGTCGAGCGCATTCGCCGGCAGATTCTGTCAGGCCTGCGGCGCGGGCTGGAAAACCCACAACGAATCGCGACGCAGACATTGCTGGAATCCTTTTTTCCAGGCCATCCTTATAGCCGCCCGACCCAAGGCACGCTGGAGAGCGTTCCTCGGATCAAATTGGCGGATTTGAAAGTGTTCCACGAACAGCGTCTGGGCCGGAACAACCTCGTGGTCGGTGTCGTTGGCGACATCACACCCGCCGATCTCTCCAAGCTGCTCGACGATGTGTTCGGCACGCTGCCGGAAAAGGCCGGCGACTGGACGATCCCCGAGATATCCGCGAAGAAAGATAACCGCACCATCGTGGTCTCCAAACCGATCCCGCAAAGCGTCATTCAGTTCGGCCAAGAAGGCATCAAGCGGGAGGATCCCGATTTCTATGCCGCTTATGTGATGAACTACGTCTTGGGTGGCGGCGGATTCGAGTCCCGGCTTTATGCGGAGGTTCGCGAAAAACGGGGGCTCGCCTCCTCGGCATACAGCTATCTCTCACCCCTCGACCGTGCCGCCTTGATCATGGGCGGGGCGGGCACGGCCAATGAACGCGCGGCGGAGACGGTGAAAATTCTCCGCGCGGAATGGGCCCGCATGGCGAACAAGGGTGTCTCGCAAGAAGAGCTTTCCGGCGCCAAGCAATACCTCACGGGCTCCTATGCCCTGCGGTTCGGCTCGAGCGTGGGGATCGCGCGGATGCTGACCGGCCTGCAATTGGAGGAACTGGGCATCGATTATTTCGACCGGCGCAATACGCTGATCGAATCGGTGACGTTCGAGGACGTCAACCGCGTCGCCAAGCGGCTTCTCGATCCGGAAAACCTGACCATGGTCGTGGTCGGAAAACCCGAAGGCATCACGTCCACGCCGTAATTCGGGAAATCCTCCGCTAAGTCACATGACTGTCGCTGGCTGGCGCTGCCCTATTCTGGTAGTCTCACGCTTCGAATCGCAGCGAGAGTGCCAGTGCCCTATCATCAAAATATCGACCACTGTTTCGCCGACGCCATCGGCGCAACCGGATTAGACCAGCCGAGCTATGAGGCGGCCTTGAGCGAGACGGAAGCGAGCCTTAACGCCCTTCGGGCCGCCCATAAGGATGGCAACCTGGCGCTGTTGCGGCTGCCGGCCCGGACGTCGGACATGGAAGCCATCGAAGCCGTTGCCGAGCGTTATATCGAGAGTTTCGACGATGTTATCGTGCTCGGCATCGGCGGCTCCAGCCTGGGCGGTCAAACCCTGGTCGCGCTGACCGGTCCGACACCGACGGGGCAGAT
>JAQCKY010000027.1 GCA_027592155.1 Pseudomonadota bacterium | reverse complement strand
CGGGGCAGGTGGTCAGGCAGGGTTTGTCTGCACAGTCTTCGCAAGGAGACCGATCAGTTGCTTGACGCGCCGTTAAATCGATCCGGCCGGAGAAAACAAACGCGCCCCGGTAGGCATGCCAAAGGCCGTATTCCGGATGGATGAGAGGACCGATCGGCGAGCTGTAAACATCGTCCGCCCTTTGCGCCCATCGTTGAAAGGGAAGGTGAGGCGGCCCGTCGAAGGGAAATAACGGTGTGGCATTGATCTCCATGGCTACGTCACCAAGCACCGCCTTGGTCCATTTATCGAGGGGGTCGGGTTCACCGGGTGTCGCGTTCGCCGAGGCTTGGAACCGATCCCACATTGCAGGTCCGACATTGCCGATCATGATCACGGTTTGCCCCTGTACCGGGACGTTGTCCGCCGCACCGGGGTGGAATCCGCCGCGGGTAACAAATCCGCTGTCCCTCAGGCGTCTATCGATATCGTCAAATTGCATGGAGGTTTTGTAACCCCTGGCGACGGGCGGTGCCACCGGCATAGTTTGAATTGAACACAGAAAAAACCGGGTCGGCGTTTAACCGACCCGGTCAGATCAAATGTCTAAATAGCGTGACTCAAAAAAATGAGCCGCGTGCCGAAATCAGGCCGCTTCGAAAGAACGCGCTAATGTTTTTACAAACTGTGAAAGGCGTTTTCGAACTGCATCGTCCTTAACACGGTAATAATTATGCATCAGCTCGATGGCTTCCCGTGATGTCATCGGGTCGCTTTCGAGACCGGTGCCGTTAACGCTACCGTTGACGGTTTGGCCGTTCTCATCAAATTCCGGAATGCCTTCAAAGAAGAAGGATACGCCGACACCCAGCGCCTTGGAAATTTTATAGAGATTACTTGCGCCGATCCGGTTGGTTCCGTTTTCATATTTTTGGACCTGTTGGAACGTTACCGCGATGGCATCGCCCAGTCGGGTCTGGCTCATACGCATGCCGACCCGGCGGGCTCGTACACGTGATCCTACATATCTATCGATGGGGTCCGGCCCATCAGCCTTAATGGTCCTACGTCTCATGATTTTATCCTCAGTACCCTCTCGTACGCCACGATCGATTGGCGCCGAAATCTCGTTAAAAGATTTTTTGTTCCTTTAGAAAGTGATTATCCGCGTTGCTGTAAGCAAACCGAGAACACGCCAATCGGGTATAAAAAGTACTAGTATTTATACGTATTCGATCACGGTAAATACGACCCAGGAATCCCCTAGCTATCGGTCAAAGGACACCGGAGATCGATGCCGTGACCCCCTGAGATATCGCCGGGGAGACCGTCTGGGAGATTGCTTGACTTGATCCGTATCGAGACATAGATTGCCGTCGAATTGCTGACGTCCCGAGGGGCGCCGCCGGTCCGCGAGTTTCGCGCACTGGCGTTTTTTGTTGTTTAGGGCCTGCAGTCTGATGGGCTTATCTGGGTTAAGACTATGTTTGACGGTCTAAGCGATCGGTTTAACGAGATCTTCGACCGTCTCAAAAAACGAGGCGCGTTGTCGGAGGATGACGTCAAGGCGGCAATGCGCGAAGTGCGCGTCGCGCTCCTCGAGGCCGATGTCGCACTGCCGGTCGTCAAAGACTTTATCGACGGCGTGACCGAACGCGCGGTTGGACAAGAGGTCCTCAAAAGCATCTCGCCTGGTCAGATGGTGGTCAAGATCGTCAACGACCATTTGGTCGAGACCCTTGGCGGCGGTGAGGCGGTCGGCCTCAACTATGCGGCAACGCCGCCGATCCCGATCCTGCTGGTCGGCCTGCAAGGCTCCGGTAAGACGACAACGGCGGCAAAGCTTGCCCTGCGGATGCAGAACCGGGACCGGAAGAAAGTGCTTCTTGCCGGGTTGGACATTGCCCGTCCAGCGGCGCAGCAACAATTGGCCGTGCTCGGCGAGCAGGCCGGGACAGCATGCCTCCAGCCGGTCTTCGGTGAGCAGCCGGTCGGGATTGCCAAGCGTGCTTTAGAGACCGCACGCCGTGAGGGTTATGACGCGGTGATCTTGGATACCGCCGGCCGGCTTGCCATCGACGATGCCTTGATGGCCGAGGTCGCCGAGATGCGCGATCTGGTTCAGCCCGCGGAGACATTATTGGTCGCGGATGCATTGAGCGGTCAGGACGCGGTCAATGTTGCGCGGGAATTCAACGAACGCATTGGTCTCTCGGGCATAATTCTCACGCGCGTCGATGGCGATTCACGCGGTGGCGCGGCGCTCTCCATGCGGGCGGTGACCGGTCGGCCGATCAAGTTCATCGGCATCGGCGAAAAACTCGAAGATCTGGACGAGTTCCAGGCAGATCGTATTGCCGGACGTATCTTGGGAATGGGCGATGTTGTCGGGCTGGTCGAGAAGGCTGCCGAGAATATCGACCAGGCGGCTGCGGAAAAAGTTGCCAAGAAAGCTCTCAGAGGAAATTTCACCTTGGAGGATCTCGCCGATCAGTTGGCGCAGGTTCGGAAAATGGGCGATATCGGGGGCTTGTTAGGGATGCTGCCCGGTGTTGGCAAGATGAAGAAGCAACTTGCCGAGGCCGATGTCGACAACAAGATGATCGCCCAGCAACAAGCCATCATTCTGTCGATGACAATTAAGGAACGGCGCAATCCAAAGCTGTTGAACGCCAAACGGCGTAAGCGGATCGCGGCTGGATCCGGGACGTCCGTTCAGGACGTTAACCGGCTGCTGAAGCAGTTCCAGCAAATGAATTCTATGATGAAGAAAATGGGTAAGTCAGGAATGAAGGGGGCGATGGCTGGGATGATGCCCGGCATGATGCCCCGTTAGTAAAGATACAGAGCTCAATCGAATTGAATCACGAAAGATTACGAAAAGGATTACATCTTTATGGCTATTAAAATTCGCCTGTCACGCGGCGGCGCTAAAAAGCGGCCTTTCTATCGCATCGTTATTGCGGATGTTCGCAGCCCCCGGGACGGCCGGTTTATCGAACGGGTCGGCACCTATAACCCGATGGTTCCCAAAGACCATCCGGAACGGTTGATGCTGAAAGAAGACCGCATTCGCCATTGGCTCGGGCACGGCGCCAAACCGACTGATCGTGTTGCACGGTTCTTGGGCCAGGCCAATATTATCCAACTGCCGGAACGGCCTGAGCAGACCAAACAGCATCTGCCGCGGGCGAAGACGCTCGAACGCATGAAGGAAGCCGAGGAAGCAGCGGCGGCGGCGGCGGAAGCCGAGGCGCAGGCTGCTGCAGCGCCGGCTGAGGAAGCTCCCGCAGAGGAGGCTCCCGCAGAGGAGGCTCCCGCCGAGGAGGCTGCTGCAGAGGATGCACCGGCTGAAGAAGCGGCTCCCGCAGAGGAAGCGCCAGCTGAAGAGCCGGTTGCCGAGGACCCCCCTGCAGAAGAAGAGAAGAAGGACTAAATATACGGCACGGTAATAAGTCGAGTAGACCCAGATGGTCCGTACGCCCGAGACACCCAAAGGGTATATCTGCGTCGGTGTGATTATCGGCCCCTACGGCGTAAAGGGCGGGGTTCGGGTCAAGACTTTTACCGCCGAGCCATCGGGGGTTGCAGCCTACGGGCCGGTCTCGGACGAAACGGGATCGCAGTCGTTCGAGGTAACGGTGGTCGGAAAGTTCAAAAGCGGGGTCAATGTCATGCTGAGTGGGGTCAGCGACAGAGATACCGCCGAGAGTTTGAAAGGGACGCATTTATATGTCGAACGCGACAAATTGCCAGAGCCGGACGAGGACGAGTTTTATCACTCGGATCTTGTCGGACTGCCAGCCGAATGGCCGGATGGCAGCGCTTTTGGCATCGTGCGGGGACTTAATGACTATGGAGCCGGTGACGTGATCGAGCTTGATACCGTCGACGGCAAGCCGGTGGTATTGCCCTTTACCCATGCGGCGGTGCCGGAGATCGATCTTGCGGGCGGCCGTATCGTTGTGGATCCGCCGGAAGGATTGGTGTCGAGCGCCAAGCAAGACGATGGGTTGGAGGGGCCGGGAAAATGACCCGCGTTGAAGCCCAAAACCCTAAGAACTCGGGCGGAGACAAGCCGTGGAAAGCCGTCGTCCTGACGCTGTTCCCGGACATGTTCCCGGGGCCGCTGGGCCATTCGCTGGCCGGCCGTGCCTTGGCGGAACAACGGTGGATACTCGATGCCGTTGATATCAGGGCGTCGGCGACGGATAAGCACCGAATGGTCGACGACACGCCTTTCGGTGGCGGGCCGGGTATGGTGATGCGGCCGGACGTTATTGATGCGTCGCTTCGCCAGACAGTGGCGGATGCCGAGGATTCAGGCTATCGTCTGCCGCTAATTTACTTGACGCCGAGGGGCAGGGCCATTACCCAGTCCCGCGTCCACGAACTTGCAGCCGGCGAAGGCATGATTTTGCTCTGCGGCCGGTTCGAAGGCATTGACGAAAGAGTTGTTGAGGCGCATGAGCCCGAAGAGCTTAGTCTTGGTGACTTTATACTATCCGGCGGTGAGCCGGCGGCGATTGCGCTTATTGACGCGTGTGTCCGCCTGATACCAGGCGTGATGGGCAGCGATGAGTCACCGGAAGAGGAAAGTTTTGAACAAGGCCTGTTAGAATATCCGCATTATACCAAACCGCGGATTTGGGACGATCGGGCGGTGCCCGATATTCTGCTCTCTGGCCATCATGAGAATGTACGCAGCTGGCGGCGCGACCAAGCCGAACGCATTACCCGTGAACGCAGGCCTGATTTGTGGCGGCGCTACGCGGAAACCCGGGATTAGTTGAGGAAGAGAACCATGAACATCGTAGAACAATTCGAAAAAGAGCAAGTTGCTCGGCTCACCGAGAAAAAAGATATCCCGGAATTTTCACCCGGCGACACCGTCCGGATCAACGTGAAGGTGGTTGAAGGGACCCGCGAGCGGATCCAGGCCTTCGAAGGCATGTGCATCGCGCGCAAGAATGACGGTCTGAATTCGTCATTCACGGTCCGTAAAATCTCCTACGGCGAAGGTGTTGAGCGGGTGTTCCCGCTATATTCGCCGAACATCGATGAGATTACCGTTGTTCGCCGTGGCGATGTCCGCCGCGCCAAACTTTATTACCTGCGTGGTCGACGTGGTAAGTCGGCGCGGATCGCCGAGCGTACGGATGGGTGGGCAGCGAAGCTGAACGCCGCCGATCGCGAGACCGCTGCCGCGCTGAAATTGGAAGCCGGAGTCGCCAGCGATATGACCGATGAGGAGTTGGCCGCGTCAGCAGGCATTACGCCCGCTGTCGAGGAAACGCCCGTGGATCAGGTTACTGAAGAGACGGCGGCTCCTGAAACAGCATCTGGCGACGACGAGAAAAAATAGGCGTCGCGCCACGATGATCGCGGCAGGACGATTATAAACCGGACAGGTATAAACCGGCCAAGAACCAACAGAATTGGGAACCGGCGGAGGAGAACTTATGAGCGCACCCAAGACATTGTTCGACAAAATCTGGGAAGCCCACGTTGTCGATGAGGATGATGACGGAACCTGTGTTATCTTCATCGACCGTCATCTTGTGCATGAGGTAACCAGCCCTCAGGCTTTTGACGGATTGCGGGATAACGGCCGCAAAGTTCGCCGGCCCGATCTCACCCTCGCGGTGGCGGATCACAACGTGCCGACCAGCGATCGCAGTCAGGGAATCGAAGACGATGAATCCCGTATCCAGGTTGAAACGCTGGACGCGAACTGCGCGGAGTTTGGGCTCCAACTGTTCGGGATGGGCGACATTCGCCAGGGCATTTGTCACGTAATTGGCCCAGAGCAGGGATTTACCCTGCCAGGAACGACGTTGGTTTGCGGGGATTCTCATACCGCCACTCACGGCGCCTTCGGCTCTTTGGCCTTTGGGATCGGCACGTCTGAGGTCGAGCATGTCCTGGCCACTCAGACGATGATCCAAAAAAAGGGCAAGAACATGCGGGTCACCGTCGACGGCGAACTGCCGCCGGGATGTACCGCCAAGGATATGATCCTTGCCATCATCGGGAAAATCGGAACCGCCGGCGGTACCGGTTGCGTTATTGAATTTGCCGGCGAAGCCGTGCGTAACCTGTCGATGGAAGGGCGCATGACGATGTGCAACATGACCATCGAGGGCGGCGCCCGTGCCGGTCTTATCGCGCCCGATGAAAAGACTTTCCAATATCTCATGGGCAAGCCCATGGCGCCCAAAGCCGGCGCCTGGGAGCAAGCGGTCGCTTATTGGAAAACACTCGTCTCCGACGAAGGCGCCCATTACGATATCGAGGTTACCCTCGATGCCGCCGACATCGTGCCGCAAGTGACCTGGGGAACCAGCCCGGAAGACACGGTGCCGATCACCGCATCGGTGCCCGACCCGGCAACCGAAAGCGATCCCAACCGCCGCGCCAAGATGGAACGGTCGTTGGAATATATGGACCTCAAAGCGGGTACACCGATGCAGGAGATCAAGATCGATCGCATGTTTATCGGGTCTTGCACGAACAGCCGGATCGAAGACCTGCGGGCCGCCGCCGAAGTTGCGAAAGGCCGTAAGGTCGCCGACACGGTCGACGCGATGGTCGTGCCCGGTTCGGGTTTGGTGAAGGAGCAGGCGGAAGCCGAAGGCCTGGATAAGATCTTCATCGAAGCCGGGTTCGATTGGCGGGAGCCGGGTTGCTCCATGTGTCTGGCGATGAATGCCGACAAGCTCGTGCCCGGCGAACGTTGCGCCTCGACATCGAACCGCAATTTCGAAGGCCGCCAAGGCCCTGGCGGGCGCACTCATTTGGTGAGCCCGGCGATGGCCGCCGCCGCCGCGATCGCAGGACATCTGATCGATGTGCGCGATCTGGCCGATCTGGCCAATTCGGATTGAGGGGGGAGAGACGGACCATGGATAAATTCACAACACTAACCGCCGTCGCGGCACCGATGCCGATGGTCAATGTCGACACCGACATGATTATTCCGGCCCGCTTCTTGAAGACCATCAAGCGAACCGGTCTCGGCAAAAGCCTGTTTTATACGCTGCGGTTCGATGCCGACGGCAATGAGCGCCCTGATTTCGTGCTCAACAAACCGGCTTACCGGAAAGCCGAAGTGCTGATTGCCGGCAATAATTTCGGCTGCGGATCGTCCCGGGAACACGCACCTTGGGCGCTGCAGGATTTCGGCATCCGATGCGTCATCGCGCCGGATTTCGCCGATATCTTCTATAACAACAGCTTCAAGAACGGCATTCTCTTGATCAAACTCCCGGAGGAGCAGGTGGCGAAGCTCAACGAAGCGGCGGAGCGCGGTGCGAATGCGACGATCACCGTCGATCTCGAAGCGCAGGAAATTACCAGCCCCGACGGCGAGGTGATCAAGTTCGAAGTCGATGCTTTCAAAAAGCACTGCCTGCTCAATGGTCTCGACGATATCGGCCTGACGATGCAGAAGGACGATAAGATCACTGCGCACGAAGAGAAGCTGAAAGCCACTCAGCCCTGGCTCTAACTCTGGGCCCGGCTAATGCCGGTCTTCAAGTGCGATATAGCTGACCGGTGGTGTGTGTTTCTTAAACAGCTTTCGGGTCTCGGGGGAGAGTTTCCGAAACACCTGGGGCGTCATCGCAAATCCGTTCGACTCGACCAATGCGGCGGTATTCACCGTATGGCCGTATGTGTCGAACTGTTCGCGCCCGGGCGCACCGACCAATCCGCAGGCTACGGGTCCGAAATTTAGTTTTACGATCCCTCGGCATTTGAGGCCTTGTGCCGCCAGCCAGGCATCCCCTTCCGATTTAACCCGCCGAAACGCGAGCACGCCCCGATCTATATCCGCTGCCGTAAAGGCGGCCAGCCCGGCGTCGCCGATGGTCTTGATAAGGATGCCGTTGTCGTTTGCGATGATTGTGCCTGTGAGATTGAAGTAACCGGTCATGAGATCGAGGATCTTGTTGTCGTCCTCGTCACGGCATAACCGGGTGTATCCGGTCAGATCATAAAACCCGATCAGAAGGTCGGATTGCACAGGGTTGTGGATGTCGTACCAGTTCATGGAAACTCTCCCGACGTGATGTTGTCCGGCGCCGGTCCATACCCCCGGCAGAATTAATGGAGAGAAATCGTCGGCCCCCGAATACAAGGTCGTGTCCGACAGTGCCTCAATTTTAACCGGTTCACGTTTCTTGGCAACCGTTCCGGCGGTTGACTCTGTTTGACCTAGGGCGGTGCTCTGGTTAAAAGCCGCTCCTCCACCGGTTTTTTCCAATTAGATACGGCGAGTAGAATTATGGCTGCCAATAAATCCCTCCTATTCCTGCCGGGTGACGGCATCGGCCCCGAAGTGATGGACGAAGTCCGCCGGGTCATCGATTGGATGGACCAGAAGCGCACCGTGACCTTCGACATTACCGAAGACCTGATCGGCGGTGCGGCTTACGACGCTCACGGCACGCCCTTGACCGACGACACGGTTGCCAAGGCAAAAGCGTCCGATGCCGTGCTGATGGGTGCCGTGGGCGGCCCCAAATGGGACGTGCTGCCGTTTGAACACCGCCCGGAACGGGGCCTGCTGAAGATTCGCAAAGAACTCGAGCTGTTTGCAAACCTGCGCCCGGCCGTCGTATTCGATGCTCTCGCCGATGCATCCAGCTTGAAGCTGGATATCGTTAAAGGCCTCGATATCATGATCATCCGCGAGCTTACCGGCGGCATTTATTTCGGTGAGCCGCGCGGCGTTGAAACTCTTCCGGATGGCACCAAGAGGGGCGTTAACACGCTGACTTATACGTCGCCGGAAGTTGAGCGTATCGGCCGCGTCGGTTTTGAGCTGGCGCAAAAACGAGACAAACGGCTCTGCTCTATCGACAAGGCGAACGTCCTGGAAACGACGGTGATGTGGCGCGAGGTGATGGAGAGCATCAAGGGCGACTACCCCGACGTTGAACTTTCCCATATGTATGTCGATAACGCCGCCATGCAGTTGGTGCGCAATCCCAAGCAGTTCGACGTGATTGTGACGACCAACATGTTCGGCGATATTTTGTCCGATTGCGCGGCGATGTTGACCGGTTCGCTCGGTATGCTGCCGTCCGCGTCCTTGGGCGCCGAGGACTCATCGGGCCGGCGTGCGGCCCTGTATGAGCCGGTCCACGGAAGCGCGCCCGATATCACCGGTCAGAAACTGGCTAATCCGCTGGCGACAATTCTCAGCTTTTCGATGATGCTGCGCTATTCCTTCGATTTGAGCGATGACGCGGATATGGTCGATCAGGCGGTCCAGAACGTCCTGGCAAAAGGGCTGCGCACCGCCGACATCATGGGTGCCGGCAAAACCAAGGTTTCGACCACCGAGATGGGCGAAGCGGTGATTGCCGAACTGGATGCGCTGGCGGATTGATCGTTCCGTCAAACTGTTGAAATTTTACGCCAAACGGCGTAAATGAACTGCCCGCGCCGGGATCGGCTGTGAGACGGCGGCGGTTAGTAATAGGAATGATGTCATGAAGGGCTTGAAGTTTGCCGTCGTCGGCGCAACCGGCAATGTTGGCCGTGAACTGCTGCAATCTCTTGCGGAACGGGATGTGCCGGCGTCGGATGTCGTCGCACTTGCATCCGAACGCTCGGTCGGCTCGGAAGTTTCCTACGGAGAGGACGATGTCCTGCCGATCCATGAGCTTGCCCAATATGATTTCAAGGGAACCGATATCGTGTTGTCGAGCCCGGGCGCCGCGGTTTCCGCCATCCATTCGCCGCGGGCCGCCGCCGCGGGTGCGGTGGTCATCGATAATACGTCCCATTTCCGGATGGATCCCGACGTGCCGCTTATTGTGCCCGAGGTCAATCGGGAAGCGATCAGCGGGTTCCGCAAAAAGAACATCATTGCGAATCCGAATTGCTCGACCATTCAGTTGGTCGTCGCATTGAAGCCTCTGCACGATGTCGCCCGGATCAAGCGCGTCGTCGTCTCGACCTATCAGTCGGTATCGGGTGGTGGAAAAGCCGCCATGGACGAGCTTTTCAACCAGACTCGCGGCATGTACATGAACGAGCCGGAACATAAGTTCCAGGAAATCTTTACCAAACCCATCGCCTTCAACGTCATCCCCCATATCGATAAATTTATGGATGACGGGTACACGAAGGAAGAATGGAAGATGATGGTGGAGACCAAGAAAATTCTAGATCCCAAAATCAAGCTGACCGCGACCTGTGTGCGCGTGCCGGTCTTCATCGGCCATGCCGAGTCCATCAATATTGAGTTCGAGACGCCGCTCGATGAAAAAGAAGCCCGGAAGATCCTCGAAAAAGCGCCGGGTGTTGCCGTCATTGATCACCGGGCTGACGAAGGTTATGTCACGCCGACCGAATGTGTCGGCGAAGATGCGGTTTATGTGAGTCGTATCCGGCAGGACCCGACCCTCGATAACGGTCTTAATCTCTGGGTGGTTTCCGACAATCTGCGTAAAGGGGCGGCGCTCAACACCGTGCAGATCGCCGAGGCCTTGGTTGCCGATTATATGGAAACGGCAGCCTAATCAGTAGTTTCGGCTGGTTTCGCGGTGTTTCTTAGAAAAAAAGAGACGTCAGGTGCGCAAGACCTGGGATCCCCGCGCAACGTACCATGGGAAACGGTACTCCTGACGCCTCATTAGAGCCGGTTGGGCCCTCCATACAGGAAGATGCTCTGACGAT
>JAQCKY010000026.1 GCA_027592155.1 Pseudomonadota bacterium | reverse complement strand
GTCTGCTGAAGGAACGGATCATCTTTCTGACCGGACCGGTGGACGACAATGTGTCCAGCGTGATTTGTGCTCAGCTGCTGTTTTTGGAATCGGAAAACCCTTCCAAGGACATCAGCTTTTACATTAATTCACCAGGCGGAATCGTTACCGCCGGCCTCGCGATCTACGACACGATGCATTATATCCGTCCCGATGTTTCAACGGTCTGCTTTGGGCAGGCGGCCTCGATGGGGTCTCTTTTGCTTTGCGCAGGGACGGCGGGCAAGCGCTATGCCCTTCCGAATGCGCGAATCATGATCCACCAGCCCTCCGGCGGGTTTCAGGGGCAGGCGACGGATATCGATATTCATGCCCGGGAAATTCTCAGCCTGCGCGCCCGTCTGAACGGCATTTATGTCACGCATACGGGGCAGGACCTCGAAACCATCGAGCGGAAAATGGAGCGCGACAGCTTTCTTTCGCCCGAGGAAGCAAAGGAATTCGGGCTTCTCGACGAAGTCGTCGATAAACGCGCTGTTGCCACCGAGGCAGATTCCTAAACCGATTGATTGGTTAATTAACGGATTGTTGAAACCAATCTGGTGACCTATGTATTCACGGACCGGTCGGTTCGTGAATCGGTCGTTTGCCTGCGTCCAATTTGTTAAAAACAGCCGGTTTCCTCCGGTTTATTGTTAATGGACGCTTGTAGGCTGCTCGGTTAACATGGCGCGGTAGTGCCGATTGCAGTGGGGTATTGATGAGCAAGTCCGGTAGTGGCGAGGCCAAGAACGTTCTTTATTGCTCGTTCTGTGGAAAGAGCCAGCACGAGGTCCGCAAGCTGATCGCGGGCCCGACGGTATTCATCTGTGATGAATGCGTCGAGTTGTGCATGGACATCATTCGTGAAGAACACAAGACAACCCTGGTAAAATCGCGCGACGGCGTTCCGACGCCGCAGGATATCTGCCAGGTACTGGACGATTACGTCATCGGTCAGTCCTATGCGAAACGGGTCCTCGCTGTCGCTGTCCATAACCATTACAAGCGCCTGGCGCACGGCAACAAGAACTCGGATGTCGAGTTGGCGAAGTCGAATATTATCCTGATTGGCCCGACAGGCTGTGGCAAAACCCTGCTGGCGCAGACGCTGGCCCGTATTCTCGATGTGCCGTTTACGATGGCGGACGCCACCACGCTTACGGAAGCGGGCTATGTTGGCGAGGATGTCGAGAACATCATTCTCAAGCTGCTTCAGTCGGCGGATTATAACGTGGAACGCGCTCAGCGCGGGATCGTTTATATCGATGAAGTCGACAAAATTTCGCGCAAATCTGACAATCCCTCGATAACGCGTGACGTATCGGGTGAGGGCGTTCAGCAGGCGCTCCTCAAGATCATGGAGGGGACTGTTGCCAGCGTGCCGCCGCAGGGTGGGCGCAAGCATCCGCAGCAGGAATTCCTGCAGGTCGACACCACCAATATTCTTTTCATTGTGGGTGGGGCTTTTGCCGGTCTGGAAAAGATCATTGCCGGCCGCGGCCGGGGAAGCTCAATCGGCATCGGCGCGGATGTTAAAGGTCCGGAAGATCGCAAGACCGGAGAGCTGTTGCGGCACATCGAGCCGGAGGATTTGCTAAAATTTGGTCTGATCCCCGAATTTGTGGGTCGTTTGCCCGTGATTGCCACGCTTGAGGACCTCGATGAGGAAGCCCTGGTCGAGATTCTGGTTCGGCCTAAGAACGCGCTGGTAAAGCAGTACAGTACGTTGTTCGAAATGGAGGATGTGAAGCTCTCCTTCACCGATGACGCCTTGAACGCGATTGCCAAGAAAGCGATTGTCCGAAAGACCGGTGCGCGTGGGCTGAGATCGATCCTTGAAGCCATTCTGCTTGATACGATGTTCGAATTGCCCGCTTTCGAGGGGATTGAAGAGGTCGCCATCAGCGGTGAAGTGGTCGAAGGCGGCGCAAAGCCGCTTTATATCTATTCCGATCGCCCGGAAGACGTTGAAAGCAGCGCCTGACGGTGCTCAAGACTTGATTTGGTCCCTAAAAACGCCATTTCATTGTCATGGTGTTTTCACACATTCCGGTTCTCTATCCCGGAAATCTGAATAAGAGGTCCCATGTCTGAGTTGTCCCAAGGCGCTATGCTTCCCGTGCTCCCGTTACGCGACATCGTCGTGTTTCCCCATATGATCGTCCCGCTCTTCGTCGGTCGCGAGAAGTCCGTTCGCGCCCTCGAAGACGTCATGAATGACGATAAGCAGATTTTACTCGTTACGCAGAAGCATGCGGGCGACGACGATCCGTCCCCGGACGATATATTCAAGGTCGGGACTGTCGGAACTGTCCTGCAGTTGTTGAAGCTGCCTGATGGAACCGTCAAGGTTCTGGTCGAAGGCACGCAGCGTGCCCGGATCACCGGGTTTTCTGAGAATCAGGAGTTCTTTCAGGCATATTGCGAGACGATGTCGGAAACGGGAGAAGAGTCCCGTGAACACGATGCGCTGGGGCGCTCCGTCATCACGCAATTCGAACAATATATAAAGCTGAACAAGAAGATCCCACCGGAAGTTCTTGTTTCTCTTAATCAAATTGAAGACACGAGCAAGCTGGCCGATACGGTTGCCTCGCATCTCGCGCTGAAGATTCCTGAAAAACAGGATTTGCTGGAGCTGCCGACGGTTACGGAACGGCTGGAGCGGGCCTATTCGCTGATGGAAGCCGAAATTGGCGTCCTTCAGGTGGAAAAACGTATCCGCAGCCGGGTCAAACGGCAGATGGAGAAGACCCAGCGCGAGTATTATCTGAATGAGCAGATGAAGGCCATTCAGAAGGAACTTGGCGAGAGTGAGGACGGTCGCGACGAGGCCGGTGAGATCGAAGAGAAAATCGCCAACACAAAGTTTACCAAGGAAGCCAAGGAGAAGGCCGAGGCTGAGCTCAAGAAGCTGCGATCGATGAGTCCGATGTCGGCGGAAGCGACCGTCGTGCGGAACTATCTCGACTGGCTGTTGTGCATCCCCTGGAAGCAGCGGAGCCGCGTTAAAAGAGATATCAAGCTCGCCGAGAAAGTCCTGAGCACCGAACATTACGGGCTGGAGAAGGTCAAGGAGCGAATCCTGGAGTACCTTGCCGTACAGGCGCGAGTAGGCAAGGTGCGGGGACCTATCCTGTGTCTGGTTGGCCCGCCTGGTGTAGGCAAGACCTCGCTTGGCAAATCGATCGCCAAAGCGACGGGACGCGAGTTTGTGCGCTTGTCATTGGGCGGTGTCCGCGACGAGGCGGAAATCCGCGGCCATCGGCGGACCTATATCGGCTCGATGCCCGGCAAGATCATTCAAGGAATGAAGAAGGCCAAGAAATCGAACCCGCTGTTCCTGCTGGATGAGATTGACAAGCTCGGTAACGACTGGCGTGGCGATCCGTCTTCGGCGTTGCTGGAGGTGCTCGACCCAGAACAGAACAGCACGTTCCAGGATCATTACCTGGAGGTCGATTACGACCTTTCCGATGTTCTGTTCGTGACGACGGCCAATACGTTGCGTATTCCAGCCCCTTTGATGGATCGCATGGAGATCATCCGTATCTCGGGTTATACCGAGGATGAGAAGGTTGAGATCGCAAAGCGGCATTTGATATCCAAGCAGCTGGAAACGCACGGGCTCAAGAAGGGCGAATGGACGATTTCCGATGATGCGCTCCGCGACATCATCCGCCATTACACCCGTGAGGCCGGTGTTCGTAATCTGGAGCGGGAAATTGCCAACCTGGCACGAAAAGCCTTGCGGCAGCTCGTTGCCAAGAAGGAGAAATCCGTTCGGGTAACGCGTCGTAATCTGGAGAAATATGCGGGCGTTCATCGCTATCGGTTTGGCGTTGCCGAAGAGGATGACCTGATTGGCGTTACCACTGGTCTTGCCTGGACCGAAGTCGGGGGCGAACTGCTCTCGATCGAGGCCGTCACGATGCCGGGTAAGGGTAATGTTTCGCATACCGGAACGCTTGGCGACGTGATGAAGGAATCTGCGCAGGCGGCGCGGTCCTATATCCGCTCGCGCTCGGTTGAGTTCGGCATCGCACCGACAATGTTCGAGAAGAAAGACATCCACGTCCATGTGCCGGAAGGGGCTACCCCCAAAGATGGCCCGTCGGCCGGTGTCGCAATGTGTACGTCGATCGTATCGGCGCTGACGGGTATTCCAGTCCGCAAGGACATCGCGATGACCGGCGAAATTACGCTGCGCGGCAGGGTCCTGCCGATTGGTGGACTTAAGGAGAAGCTGCTCGCCGCGCATCGGGGCGGTATCAAAATGGTACTGATTCCCAAGGACAACGAAAAGGATCTCGCCGAGATCCCCGACAATGTGAAGCGCGGACTCGAAATCGTCCCCGTTACGACGGTTGACGAGGTTCTCGATCGGGCGCTGATCCAGAAGCTTGTTCCAATCGAATGGACGGAAGTCGACGCTGTCACCGCCCCCGAAAAAGACAATGATGTTGGCGGAGTCGTTACCCACTAGGGCCGATCAACTCCGCCCGACAAAGCTCGAAATCACCCCCGGATGTCGCTGACTCCGGGGGTGATTCGTAAAAAACCGGCCGAATCGGCCATTTTTGACTAAGAATCGCGCATTTCTGCGATTGACCGAGCGGAAATCTCCCACCTACACTGCTGACTTGCCCAGTATTTTGTATGTTGCTGAGGCAAAGAGCCTAGATGTAGGGCACCCATTTCTTCCCAGATGAGAGGGGGCGTATTGTGAACAAGAACGATCTCGTCGCCAGCGTGGCGTCAAGTGCAGGACTCTCTAAGGCCGATGCGACCAAAGCGGTCGATGCGGTTTTCGAGTCCGTTACCTCGTCGCTCAAGGGCGGCAACGAAGTTCGTATGGTCGGCTTCGGAACATTCAGCGTGACCCGTCGTCGCGCTTCCGAAGGTCGTAACCCGCGGACCGGAGAGAAGATCCAGATACCGGCCTCGAACCAACCGAAATTCCGCGCCGGCAAGGGCCTCAAGGACGCTGTGAACTAAATCACGTCTTTGGCGTTTTGAAAGAACCGGCCGCCCTTTGGGCGGTCGGTTTCTTTTTGGGGTTTATAATCATGACCCCCGCCTGCTATACGAACGCAGGAAAGATTTGATAACAGGGCGGTTAGCTCAGCTGGTAGAGCGCCACGTTTACACCGTGGATGTCGGCGGTTCGAACCCGTCACCGCCCACCATTTCCCATTCCAGTAATAAATTCTCCGGGGCCAGCCGGTCGCGGTGGGCGTTGTTTTGTGCGTCAATCATTGATTGCGCAACAAAAGGGGGTATCGTATTGGCCAAGCGCCGATGCGCGGCGCGTTGATAATCTCAAACGGAGACGGCACGCCAGATGGCTCAGGACTTTCAATCATATATCGACAGGATAAAGGCTGAGCGACCGGACGAATTCGTGACCGTATCCCATGAGGTCGATCCCGCGCATGAAATCACGGCTACCATCATGAAGACGGAACAGGAAGCGAGACGGCGTCCAGTGTTCCTGTTCGACAAGGTCAAGGGCACCGATTTCAAGGTGATGAGCAATCTGCACGCGAGCCGCAATCGGCTTGCGATGGCCCTTGGCTGTGGCCCGCGGGAGATGCAGAAAAAGTTTCTCCACGCGATGTCAAATCCGATCCCGCCCAGGGAAATCAATACCGGGCCGTGCAAGGATGTGATCATCAAGGGAGCGGATGTCGACATGCGGGCCTTGCCGCAGATCGTGCATCACGGCGACGACGGCGGGCCCTATATCACGGCGGCAATTTCGTTTGCCAAGGATCCGGATACTGGCATCTATAACTGCGCCTATAACCGGCTGATGATCACGGGCAAGGACACGACGTCGATCCATTTGACGCTCGGCAAGCATCTTTGGGAATTTCATCAAGTTGCCGCGGCGCGCGGCGAGCCGTTGCCCGTGGCGTTTGCCATTGGTGTGCATCCGACGATCGCCCTCGGCTGTCTGGCCATTGGGTCGATCGATGAGGATGAAGTCGCCATTATGGGCGGGCTGTTTGGCGAGCCGCTTGAAATGGTGCGATGCGAAACCGTCGACCTTCTCGTGCCGGCCCATGCGGAGATGATTATCGAGGGCGAAATTCTTCCGGGCGCAACCGTCGATGAAGGACCCTTTGGCGAATTCACCGGCTACAGCCTTGGCGCGCGCGAGCGGGAGGTCGTCAAGGTAAAGGCGATCACGCATCGTAAGGACGCCGTGTTTTACGACATGAATGTCGGTCATCTCGACCACATGCTGCTGTCGACCATTCCGATGGAGGCCAATCTCTACCGCGCGGTTCGGTCAATGGTGCCATCGGTCAAGGCGGTTCGCGTGCCGAGCCCCTTTACATGCTTTGTTTCAATCGAGCAGCGCCTGAAGGGGCAGGGCAAGAACGCGATCATGGCGGTGCTGGGCGCCGATCTCTACGTCAAGCGTGTGGTCATTGTGGATCACGATGTCGATATCTTTGACGAACGCCAGGTCAACTGGGCGATCGCGACACGGTGTCAGCCGGAACGCGACCTGATCGTCATCGGCGGTGCGCGGGGATCGGACCTCGATCCATCGACGTCGGGCGATGACGGCTTTACGTCCAAATGGGGCGTTGATGCGACCGCGAAGCCGCTGCTGTCCGAATTTACCCCACGTCATCGCTTTCCCCAGGATGTCTGGGACCGTATTGACGTCGACAAGATTTTGTCCTGATCGGGATCGGCCATGAATGTCGCCGCCCGTCTTCAGCAGGTCGCTTCCGCCAACGGATCTAAAGATGCCTTGGTTCGGGGGAACGAGGTCGTTTACTGGACCGCGCTTGACGCCAGGGCCGGTGGCTTTGCCCATGATCTGACCGAGGCAGGCCTCGGGCGTGGGGACTGTATCACCATCGCCTGCGGCGATCCGCTTGAAACGGTGATCGCGCTGATCGGCGGCTTGCTTGCCGGCTGTACCGTGGCGCCGATCAACCCGCGGCTGACCGATGACGAGCGGAACCAGATTCTCGATCAGCTCTCGCCCGATCAGGTTGTTACAGGCGTTCCGGTGCGGGAGGAATTTTTCGATGCCGTTGCCATTGCGGAAGAAGACCCGGCGATAATCCTGTTCACATCGGGGAGCACCGGTGCGCCGAAGGGAGTCGTGTTGTCTCATCACGCGGTCAATGCAGGCCTCGATATCTGGATTGAGGGTGCGTTGCAGACAACACCTGATGACGTCGTTTTATCTGTCCTGCCGCTGGGCCATTCATATGGTCTTTTCGGCAGCGTGCTGTCACCCCTGCTTTCCGGCGCCTGCACGGTTTTGTTGCCGCGCTTTGAAATAGAAGAGGTCCTCAAGACGATCTCTCGACGGCGCGTCACCATCTTTCCGGGTGTGGCGACAATGTTTCGCCGTCTTCTCGATTCGGATGCCCTTCGCCACGCCGACCTGTCCAGCCTGCGATATGTGATGACAGGGGCGGCGCCCTGCCCATGGGACGTTGCTCAGGCCTGGAAAACGGCAACTAATACGAGGATTGTCCGCGGATACGGCATGAGCGAGCTGTTCCGCCCGATATCCTATGCGCCGGATAATCTGCCGGAGGTGCCTGAAGCGATCGGTCGAGCCTTGCCGGGTGTCGAGTTGATGATTGTCGATGACGATGAAGCGCCCATCGGCAATGGGCCCGGCGAGCTGTGGGTTCGTACGCCGGCCTGTATGACGGAGTATGTCGGCCGTCCCGAGGAAACCGAGGCGGTGCTCCAGGACGGTTGGTTCAAGACCGGCGATATCGCCATTATGACGCCCGACGGGCTCGTCTGTCTGGTCGGGCGCAAGAAGGACATCATCCTGCGGGGCGGATATAATATTGTCCCGGGTGAAATTGAGGCCGTCCTTGCCAGCCACCCCGATGTCGCGGAGGCGGCTGTAATTGGTGTCCCCAGCCGGGATATGGGCGAAGAAGTGGCTGCGTTCGTCGTGCTCAAAAAGGGGAGCTCGATATCCGAGGCCGCGCTGATCGCTTATTGCCGGGACCAGCTGGCTGTCTACAAGTATCCCCGAATTCTGGAGTTTTTAACCGATCTGCCGATGGGGCCAACCGGCAAGGTTGATAAGAGCGAACTCGCAAAGCAGGCGAAGGGCAATGTTCGGCGTTCGGAATGATTGACGCCGTCGCCGGACTGCATTACATCAGGCCTCCGATATCGCGGGGGTGTAGCTCAGCTGGCCTGTCACGCCAGAGGTCGCGGGTTCGAGTCCCGTCACTCCCGCCATTTTCTCCAATTTTGTGAAGTGTTGAATAACCGGACAGGGTCTTTCGGCCGTGTCCGTGTACAGGTCGCTACAGGTTAGTTGCCGGCCCGAATCTTTGCCTCGTCGAAGAGCTCGCCCATTTCGGAGGCAACGCCATTACGGTCTATCTCCTCAAGCCACATCTTATGGATGAGGGGGGACTGGTTTTCGTATTCCAGCTGCGCGCCACCGTCCTCGACCGATTTATCGACCCGTCCTCCCCAGGTATCTTTTTTCACCTGTCGGATTGGATACCGCACCGTCCCGAACTGGATGGCGAGATAGCGTGACGGCGTATTGCCGGTATTGAAATGCTGGTGGAACATCTGTTCGGGCGGGGTAACCACCACCCCGTGATCCCAGTCGATTCGAACGAAATCGTCATCGCCTTCGTGCCAGAGCAGGGAATAGCCTTGTCCGTCGATTGTGATGACATTGGTGCCGCACTCATGGCGGTGGGCCTTCTTATAGGTGCCGGGCACGATCTGCGATGTATGGCAACCCAGCGTCCCGTCCGAGAGGACCCAGCGCAGGCTGGATGAGCCCTTGCCGCGAGCGGCCCAGCCTTTGAGCTCAAAATTCATGATGTCGGCGACGAAGTTGGTTTCCCATTGGTGCCGGCCGGGACGCAGTTCGATCATCTGGCCGTCGCCGGTGAAGTAACCGTTCGGGCCAAGCCGTTCGGGAAACGTCATGGGATTATTGAAAATAAAATCCTCGTTCCTGAACATATTCATCAGGAAGGAGAGATTGTGAACCGAGACGATTCTTGCCGGTTCCTGACCCGAGCCGTTGAAATGCTGGTAGCGGGTATTGATCGGCACTGAAAACAGCGAATTTCGGCCCCACTCAAAGCTATGTTTCTGGCCGTCCGGCGTCTCGACGGTTGTCGAACCGTAACCCTCCAGCACATAGACAACTTCTTCGTAGATATGATGCATGGGTCGGGAATGGCTTCCGGGCTGCAATTCGAAACAGAAAATTGAATTGAAGTCGTCGCGGCCCTTGAGCAGGCAAATCGCGCCATGCATGCCATAGAAGTCCCACGGAGCGACCTCTGTTTGCATGAGATTCATGCCAAAATCCTCTATGACGGGGACGCCCTGATTGCCGCACCATTCGAGAAAATTATCGTGGAGAAAGACCGGGTCTTCGCTGCCTGCCATTAATGCCTCCGAGAGAAAATTTACTGTTTTGCGGTATCAAATGTATGGAGCGAGGCATTGCAGGTCAAACCGGAGGATGCGGCTTAAGGGGTTGCCGAGAAGGCCCGCGTAAAGGCTTTGAAATCTCGGCGCATTAACCTTATAAAGCGGGCAGCGCTTTCTAGGGGCGCTTTTTAAAAGGGGACAGATTAACGCCCTGTTAACCATAAGCGTTATTCTTTAGAACAATAACATAGTACGTCGGTTGGGGCAGGGGGCTTTCAATCGGCAAAAATAGAGGTTCTTGCGAAAACCATGGACGGATTGCTTAGGGAGTATCTCCCAATCCTGATCTTTCTCGCGATCGCGACCGGCCTTGCTCTCGTTATCGTCACAACGTCCTATATCGTTGCCCGCCAGAAGCCGGATGCGGAGAAAGTGTCGCCCTACGAGTGCGGTTTCCCGCCGTTCAACGACGCGCGCCGGCAGTTTGATGTGCGTTTCTATCTGGTGGCTATCCTGTTCATTATTTTCGATTTGGAAGTGGCCTTCCTGTTCCCGTGGGCAATTTCGCTGGGCGGGATCGGTATGCTGGGCTTTTGGTCGATGATGATTTTCCTTGGAATTTTGACGATCGGCTTTATCTACGAATGGAAGAAGGGCGCGCTGGAATGGGAGTAAATCTGCCGAATCAGCCGCTGGGACCGGGACCGCAGCAGGACGCGATCCTGTCGCGTGTGAGCGATGAAATCGCGGATAAGGGCTTTGTCGTCGCCCAGCTTGATAAGGTGGTCAGCTGGGCTCAGTCGGGCTCGCTCTGGCCGATGACCTTCGGATTGGCCTGCTGTGCGGTGGAGATGATGCATACGGCGGCGAGCCGTTACGATCTCGACCGTTTTGGCATCGTCTTCAGACCCAGCCCGCGTCAGTCCGATGTCATGATCGTTGCCGGCACACTGACCAACAAGATGGCACCGGCCTTGCGCAAGGTCTACGACCAGATGGCTGAGCCACGCTGGGTCATTTCAATGGGGTCCTGCGCCAATGGCGGCGGCTATTACCATTATTCCTATTCCGTGGTCCGGGGATGCGACCGGATCGTACCTGTCGATGTCTATGTGCCTGGCTGTCCGCCGACCGCCGAGGCGCTGCTTTACGGTATTCTTCAGCTTCAGAAGAAGATCCGGCGTACGAGCACGATTGCGCGATAGTTTTTAGTAACACTGGTCAGCCTTCACTCTCATGAATCAGACGCTTCAGGACCTCGGAGAATATATCCAATCGGCGCTGCCCGAAGCGGTAAGGGAGGTGGATC
>JAQCKY010000025.1 GCA_027592155.1 Pseudomonadota bacterium | reverse complement strand
TTAGCGTTCCGCACCATATTCCATAGATGTTCGATGGGATCGATTTCCTCGAATTGAACGAGGCAAGCGCGGGCAACGGATTCGACAGTCTCGCCCGTAGAATCCGAAATCAGATGAAGATGGAAATTGTTCATAATGATTTGATAATTTTCAGCGCTAAATGAACTGTTCGCACAAATGGGGACGAGTTGGGGATAAAGAGTGACTTAAACCATTGGAACCGATTTAGCACCCGCTTAGAGAAATTCTGTGCCATCGACTATACAAACGATTGGAACTTTTGCAGGGCCAATGAATCATGGTAGTGGCAAGTCCCACGGAAACACTTATCCTCGTTACACACAAATTCCCACAACGAACCAAGACTATACAAATCAGCTGTTATGGCAACTTCACGTACTTACTGGCGACTTGATCACAAAGTGATCCACAAAGTTACGCCCCCGTATGAAATTAAACGCCCTTCGGGATAATTTGGGGAAAACAAATAATCCCCGCTACTAACCGACCAACTACAACAACTACCTATAACCATCAAAATTAAAAAATTAGAGAAGTTATCCAGAACTAAGACAAAACGGCTCAATTTAATGACATCAAACGATAAAAAAATGCTCCGTGTACTCCGGGGCGAATCCATCAACCCACCACCAGTCTGGCTGATGCGCCAGGCCGGACGATATCTTCCTGAGTATCGTGAGCTTCGCAAGAAATCGAAAAGCTTTCTTGATTTTTGTTACACGCCGGAGATGGCGATCGAAGCAACCCTCCAGCCTTTGCGCCGGTACGGTTTCGACGCAGCAATTATGTTTTCAGATATCTTGGTAATTCCAGATGCTTTAGGTCAGGACGTTTCCTTCGTCGTAGGTGAAGGACCAAAGCTGGAACCGATCAGGACAAAAGAAGCGCTTTCAGGCCTCTCCATGGATGGGCTTCATGATCATCTCGCACCGGTCTATGAAGTTCTCAAAGGTCTACACCGTGAATTGCCCAAGGAAACCGCCCTAATTGGTTTCGCCGGCGCGCCCTGGACACTCGCCTGTTATATGGTCGAGGGAAAAGGAACCCGCGATTTTCAAGAGCCCCGCAGCTGGGCCTATACCGACCCTGAGGGTTTTGGCGCCCTGATAGATCTATTGGTTAAATCTCTGATTAGTTACTTGTCGCGCCAGATTGAGAGCGGCGCTGAGATCATACAGTTGTTCGATAGTTGGGCTGGTGTCCTATCCCCGGATCAGTTCCGAAAATGGGTGATCGATCCAAACCGGCGGGTCGTCGAAGCGCTCAAGAAAGCACACCCAGCGATCCCGATTATTGGTTTTCCAAGAGGGGCAGGATTGCTCTATGCCGAATTCGCGCGCGAAACCAAAGTCGATGCCGTCTCCGTCGATCAAACCGTGCCGGTAGATTGGATCAGATCCGAATTGCAGCCGATTTGTGCCGTGCAGGGCAATATCGACAATCTAGCATTGCTAGCCGGCGGTGATGCTTTGGAACGTGAAATCGATGTGGCGATGGATGCATTGGCATCGGGACCCTATATCGTCAATTTGGGTCATGGAATTCTTCAAACCACGCCGCCCGAACATGTCGATGCCTTGTTGCGCCGTGTTGCCGGTGCTCGATAAAAACGGATTGGGTAAATTTGATGACTAAAACAGCGGTCGTGCTGTTCAATCTTGGCGGACCAGATAATCAAACGGCGGTTCAGCCATTTTTATTCAATCTTTTCAATGACAAAGCGATCATACGGTTGCCCAATCCGATGCGGTGGATGATTGCAAAGCTGATTTCATCGCGCCGGGCACCGGTGGCGCAGGAAATCTACGCTCATATAGGCGGTGGTTCGCCGATTAT
Organism: Pseudomonadota bacterium; assembly: GCA_027592155.1. Taxonomy (GTDB): domain Bacteria; phylum Pseudomonadota; class Alphaproteobacteria; order Rhodospirillales; family UBA2165; genus JAQCKY01. The sequence continues at coordinate 8,899 of JAQCKY010000025.1, read as the reverse complement.
TCCGGAAACCGAGCGTCAGGCCGATGCTTTGACAAGCGCTCTCAGTGATCTCGGTGAGGTGAAAATATTCATCGCCATGCGGTATTGGCACCCGATGAGCGATGAAACCGCAAATAAAGTCACCGAATACGACCCTGATAATATCGTCCTGTTACCGCTCTATCCGCAGTTTTCGACAACCACGACCGGCTCGTCGATTGAAGAATGGTATAAAGCCGCAAAGCGTGCGGGCCTCTCCGCACCGACCCGCGCGATATGCTGTTATCCGGATGAGGAAGGCTGGATCAAAGGTCAAGCGCGCTTGCTCCGGGAACATCTCGCCGGCGCGAAACCGGGTCTCAAATACAGGGTTTTATTTTCGGCCCACGGATTGCCTGAAAAAATTGTCAAAGCCGGTGATCCTTATCAGTCGCAGGTCGAGGAATCGGCGGCGGCAATTGCCAAGGCAGCGGGCCTAGGTGATGACGCCTGGATGATTTGTTATCAAAGCCGCGTGGGACCGATGACCTGGATCGGACCGTCTCTCGATATAGCGCTGGAACAGGCAGCCCATGACGATATGTCGGTGATTATCGTGCCGATTGCCTTTGTATCCGAGCATTCGGAAACCCTGGTCGAATTAGATATTGAATATCGAAAAATCGCGGAAATCCTTGGTATTACTGACTATATCAGGGTGCCAACCATAGGGATCGCGCCGGAATTTATCGAGGGTCTGGCGCGTCTTGTGCGGCGGGCTCAGTCTCAAACACTGGAGATTGATTCAGGTTCCGGCGGCCGGATATGCGGAAATGAATACGGTGACTGTATCTGCCAAGCGCCGCAAACCAGCAATTAAGGAACGGATGTGATGATCGAACTTTCAGGAACAGCGTTTCTTTGGGTGAAAGCCCTTCACATCATCAGTGTCATATCCTGGATGGCGGGCATGCTCTATCTGCCCCGTCTTTTCGTCTATCACTGTGACGCCGAACCCGGCTCCGATAAATCCGAGACGTTTAAGATCATGGAGCGCCGTCTGTTGCGGGCCATCATTAACCCCGCGATGGTCTTGGCCCTCATATTCGGCGTAATCATGCTCCTCAGTTACGATAGCTCGGCCTTTCGCGATGGCTGGCTCCACACCAAATTGCTGGCACTTGTCGGCTTGTTCGCGATGCACGGCATGATGAGCCGATGGCGCAAAGACTTTGCCGAGGATCGCAATCAAAAATCCCAAAAATTCTTCCGCTATATGAATGAGATACCGACGGTCTTGATGATTGTGATCGTTATTATGGCTGTCGTGAAGCCGTTCTGAAGAATATCTACTCGATATATTTGAGAACGTCTTGAAATTGTAATCCGGACGAATAAATGGAGAATTGACTTCATAATCAGCTTTCTGTAATTGTGAACTACGTCAATTCGGATTGCGTTTAAAGAATCCGGCTTTTCTAGACAATTCCTTAGGCTGATCTGAAGCCGATATAACCGCAGTTTCGCCGTTCGTGGACTCCGGTCAGCATTCCCCCCATAACCGCTGCGCGGTTGCCCATTTTTCGAATAAATTCATGTCAGACATCATAGATAGCCCAAACACCACAGATAGCCCTGAAGATACCCTCGACGTCGTAGAGGTGGCAGAGGCTCCAAAAAAGAAGCCTGTCAAAGCCAAGATAGATTCCTCGGATTTCAAGGAAATGGATCTTCAAGAGCTCAAGGCGAAATCGCCGAAGGACCTTCTCGACTTCGCCGAAGTGCTGGAGATTGAGAACGCGAGCGCGCTCCGCAAACAGGACATGATGTTTGCGATTTTGAAGACGCTTGCCGAGAACGACATCCCAATTTTTGGCGATGGTGTCTTGGAAGTCCTGCAGGACGGTTTCGGTTTCCTGCGGTCACCGGAAGCAAATTACCTTGCGGGTCCCGACGATATTTATGTTTCGCCGAGTCAGGTCCGCCGGTTCGGTCTGCGCACTGGTGACACGGTGCAAGGCCAAATCCGTTCGCCCAAAGACGGTGAGCGTTATTTCGCACTGCTCAAAGTTAAAACCATCAATTTCGGCGATCCCGAAGAGGTCCGCCACCGCATAAACTTCGATAACCTGACACCGCTCTATCCCGATCAGCGGTTGCAGATGGAGATCGATAACGACGAGACTAAAGACCCCACACTTCGGGTCATCGATCTGATCACGCCAATCGGCATGGGACAGCGTGCGCTTGTTGTTGCTCCGCCGCGTACCGGTAAAACCGTGATGCTGCAAAATATTGCCCGTGGTATTTCGTCCAACCATCCGGATGTCTATCTCATCGTGTTGCTGATCGATGAGCGGCCCGAGGAAGTGACAGACATGCAGCGGTCTGTGAACGGCGAGGTGATCAGTTCTACCTTCGACGAGCCGGCACAGCGTCACGTCCAGGTCGCCGAGATGGTGATCGAAAAGGCCAAACGCTTGGTCGAACATAAACGCGATGTTGTGATTCTGCTGGATTCCATCACCCGCCTCGCCCGCGCCTATAACACCGTGGTGCCGTCGTCCGGCAAAGTGTTGACCGGCGGTGTTGACGCCAATGCTCTCCAACGCCCGAAGCGTTTCTTCGGTGCCGCCCGGAACATAGAGGAAGGCGGCTCACTGACCATCATTGCGACCGCCCTAATCGATACCGGCTCGCGCATGGACGAAGTCATCTTTGAAGAATTTAAAGGCACGGGTAACTCTGAAATTATCCTCGACCGCAAGCTCACCGACAAGCGGACCTGGCCGTCGATGGACATCACCCGTTCCGGTACCCGGAAGGAAGAACTCCTGGTCGAAAAAGGCACGCTTGCCAAAATGTGGGTGCTACGCCGTATCCTCAACCCCATGGGCGTGGTCGACTCCATGGAGTTCCTGATCGAGAAACTCAAAGACTCGAAGAACAACGACGACTTCTTCGACTCGATGAATACGTAGACTGTCCGGCTAAACGGGCGTCTCCACGCACCCAAAGCATATGTCCAATTGTCACTGTAGATCAGGCGTAGCGTTCGAATCCTGCTGCGGCCCGATCCTCGACGGCGCCCCGGCGCCGACCGCGGAAGCCTTGATGCGGTCCCGTTATTCGGCCTTTGTCCAGGGCAACATCGACTATGTTGAAGCTACCCACGCCGCAGATGCCGAGGTCGGAGAGGCATTTGATCGCGCCGCCGCAGAGAACATGGCGAATTCGGTCGAATGGATCGGCCTCGACATCTATGAAACCATAGACGGTGCTGAGGGTGACAGCACCGGGGTTGTCGAGTTTGCCGCGCATTATAAGCAAGGCGATGCCCGACAGAGCCACCACGAACGATCAACCTTCCGCCGCGATGATGGCCGATGGTACTACGTCGACGGCGATATTGACCCCAAAGGCAAACCGGTCAAGGTGACCAAAATCGGCCGCAACGACCCCTGCCATTGCGGCTCCGGAAAAAAATACAAAAAGTGCTGCGGCCAGTAGGCGGTATCGACTATGGCAGCGATACCGAACCTAGGGCCAGGGCCCTCTTACGGGATAAGGACCGTCGAGCCGGTAGTCTTACGGCCTGCCAAAGCTTCATGGGCTTTACCGACATCGGCGAGCGGGAAGGTTTGGCCGATCTCGATCTTGACGGCGCCGGAGCCGACAACATCAAACAAGGCGTTGGACGCAGCCTCAAGCTCAGGCCGAGTGCCGACATGGTTAAACAGCGTCGGCCGGCAGATGAAAAGCGACCCTTTTTGCATCAGGACCAGAGGACTGAAATCGGGGATCGGGCCGGAGGCATTACCGAAGGTGACCAGCACGCCGAAGTTCGCCAGCGAGTCGAGGGAGCCCTCAAAAGTATCCTTACCGATGGAGTCATAGACAACCGGCAGCTTTGCGCCGCCGGTGATCTCTAAAACCCGCTCGGCGAAGTTTTCCTTCGTGTAAATGATCGTGTGATCGCAGCCATGGGCCTTGGCGAGTGCGGCCTTTTCTTCATTGCCGACAGTACCGATCACAGTGGCGCCGATATGTTTCGCCCATTGGCACATGATTGTGCCGACACCGCCCGAGGCGGCGTGAACCAAAATCGTGTCGCCGGATTTTACCTTATAGACCCGGTCCATCAGCATATGGACGGTCATGCCCTTGAGCATCATCGCGGCGGCCGTCCGGTCATTGATGCCATCGGGAATAGCGACAACGGCGGAGGCGGCCATGTTGCGTTCTTCGGAATAGGAGCCCATCTGGCCACCGGCATAGGCGATACGCTGCCCCGGTTGAAACAGATCGACACCCGGCCCGACAGCTTCTACGATGCCGGCGGCTTCGGTGCCCAGGGTGAGCGGCAGGTTTAGGGGATAAAGGCCGGAGCGCTGATAGATATCGATAAAGTTGAGCCCGATAGCGGTGTGGCGGACGCGGATTTCACCCTTGCCCGGTGCGGGAAGATCGACGTCTTCCCATTTCATGACTTCGGGACCGCCGGTTTCGTAAATTCGAATTGCTTTGACCATCTTGTATTCTAATCCTTGAATTGGTTTCTCATTGATCCCGAAATAGGGGCAATGGTGTATTGCGCTGTTCGTGCCTAAGAAGCTGGCGTTTGGTATCGACTCCCTCGCCACCCGAGAACCCAGTCAGTTTTCCATTTGTGCCGACAACCCGGTGGCAGGGAATCAATATCGGGATTGGATTGTGTCCACAAGCCCCGCCAACCGCGCGCGCGACGCTGTCGAGATCTTTGGCGAGATCGCCATAAGTTCGGACCTCGCCGTAAGGGATTTTTGACATGGCGTCACAAACAGCGCGTTGAAAATAGGTCCCGCTCGGGCGCATCGGTAAATCGAAGGTTTTGAGATCTCCGGCGAAATAGGCATCCAATTGCCGTTTGGCCTCTTCGAGTAGTTTGGTCGGCGCCTGGTCGGGTGCCCGCCCCCATTCCACGACGATGACGGCATCGTCCTCTTCGAAAATCGTGAGGGAGCCCACCGGACTGGATATACAGATGTGGGCTGGAATCTCAGGCAGGTTCGGGGCTGGCGACATGGCGTATCATCACTCCGATAATAACTTAGATAAAGCGTCGGGATCCGTGACCGGTGCGCTACAAACGCTGCCCCGGCACAGATAAGCCGTCACCTCTCCGCCGATTTGAGTTTTTCCGGTGGCGGGATGGCTTTGCGGCAGAGCCACGTCTGGGGCGAAGATCCTCATCACAAGGTTTGCGTTGCCAGCACGCGCGGCGGTTTGGACAAACATTCGAGTGCGTGGATCTCGGGCCTCACCGACGATGATGATCTGTATCGCTGCCGCGAGCACCTCGAAGCCGTTTGCGATCGAGGCATGATGCGCGAGATGGTCCGGGGGTACGCCGGTAAAGGCGGCAACGATATTTTCGGTACGTTCCCGGTAGGCAGCTTCACCGGTCAGGTGATAAAGCCGTGCTAACAAATCGCTCATCGCGCCGTTCCCGGATGGCGTGGCGTTGTCGATCCCATTGCGGCTTCTGGCGATGAGACGCTCGGCGATTTCCGGCGTGTAATAGTATCCACCATTAAGTGTATCTAAAAATTGTTTTTCAACCAAATCAACAATTAGCTGTGCATCGGCTAGATAATCGTCATTACCGGTCGCGGAGAGCAGCGATAGCGCGGCGCGGCCCATTTGCGCATAGTCATCTAAGATGGCGTCGCCTTTGGCTTGGCCGTTACGCCAAGAATGGCACGCGATACCGTCGGCAAACATTTCTGTCTGCATAAAATCATATGCAGACACGGCGGCCGCGGTCCAGTCAGGTTCATCGAATAGGATGCTCGCTTGAGCAAGCGCTGCAATGAGCATGCCGTTCCAGTCCAGGAGAACTTTATCGTCGAGACCTGGGCGTTCGCGGCGGGCCCGCGCCTCGAGCAATATTGCGCGGGCTGCTGCTAATCCCTCTTCTTCTTCCGGGTCACCCCATGTCAAGGCATCCAGCCGATTGAGAATGTTTGAGCCTTCCCAATTGCCGGCGCGTTGGACGCCGTAGGTATTTTTGAACCCGGCAGATCTCTCACCCAGCAAGGCATCGATCTCGCCGTCGTCCCAAACATAAAATGCGCCTTCGCGCCCCTCGCTATCCGCGTCCAACGTCCCCGCGAAAGCCTCGCCTTCAAGTTTCATCTCCCGCATCAGCCATTCGATGGTTTCGCGGACACGGGCTTCATAGAGCGGTGAGCGGGTTTCGGCCCAGACCAACGTCAGGATTTCCAGCAGTTGCGCGTTGTCGTAGAGCATCTTCTCGAAATGCGGCGCAAACCAGGCTTCGTCGGTGGAATAACGGGCAAACCCGCCGCCGAGGTGGTCGTAGATCCCGCCCTGGCACATATGGTCGAGGGTCGTGATGACGGCATCCCGCCAGTCGGTATTGCCGGTTCGTTGATAGCCCCTCCACAGCAACAAATATTGGGAGATCATCGGAAATTTGGGCGCGCTCCCAAATCCGCCATGGACAGGATCGGTACGACGGTAGACCACGTCGGCCGCCGCATTGAGTTGATCGACGGTCTGGAGATAGATGTCATGATCGCCGGAGTTGGTCGCCATTCGTCTCAGACCATCGACCAGACTGGTGGCGTTTTGTTTCACCTTATCGGGATCTTCTCGATAGATTTTTGAAACCGCCTGCAGCACCTCAGTAAAACCCGGACGGCCATATCGAGGCTCTGGCGGAAAATAGGTCCCGCCCCAGAACGGTTCCCCTTCCGGGGTCAGAAACATTGTCAACGGCCACCCGCCCTGCTGACCGGTTAGTGCCAGGGCATTTTGATAGATGGTGTCGATATCGGGCCGCTCCTCCCGGTCGACTTTAATATTGACGAAAAGTTCATTCATCACCGCGGCGATTTCAGGGGATTCAAAGCTTTCGTGAGCCATGACGTGGCACCAGTGACAGGCGGCATATCCGACGGAAAGCAGTATCGGCTTGTCCTGGCTTTTTGCCTCATTCAGAGCCGCGTTGTTCCAAGCCCCCCAATGCACGGGATTGTCCCGATGTTGCAGTAGATAAGGGCTGGCTTCCAGGTTGAGCATATTGCGGGTCATAGTGGCGTCACGCTCCTTTATGTTGCCGACTAAAGAATAGAGCCTTCGCCGGTGATGTAAATCCGGAGGTTGGCGACAGGTCCCGGTGCGGCTATACAGATGCCGAATAGGGATACTACTAACGACAATGACGAATACGGTTATTGATACCATCTTTGCTCAAGCCAGTGGCCCCGGCCGCGCCGGCGTTGCTGTAATGCGGATTTCCGGACCGGATGCTTTTTCGCTGTTTGGCTCAATTGTTCCCGGTCCCAGCCCACAGGCCCGGCAGATGGATCGTACGGGTTTTGTTGATCCCGACAGCGGCGAAACCATAGATGATGGGCTCGTTGTCTGTTTTCCGCAGCCTCACAGCTTTACCGGGGAGGATGTCGTTGAGCTTCACCTTCACGGCAGCATCGCGGTAATCGCTTCAGTGAATGAAATTTTGGCGCGGCGATTTAGGCTCGCCGAACCCGGCGAATTTACTCGCCGCGCGTTTGAGAACGGCAAGATGGATCTGACCGCCGCGGAAGGCATTGCCGATTTGGTCGATGCGGAAACCGAGGCACAGCGTCGCCAAGCCTTTCGTCAGATGCGGGGTGAGCTGGGCGATTTATATGAGAGGTGGTGTAGCGAGCTCATCGAAGCGATTGCTAATTTTGAAGCTCAAATAGATTTTTCCGATGAAGACATCCCCGCTGACTTGGTTGATAAGGTCACATTGTCGGTAACACGCTTAGTCGCGGAACTGGCAGCTCATCTCAACGATGATCGTCGAGGCGAAATCACTCGGGATGGTCTGTTTGTCACCATTGTCGGACCCCCCAATGCCGGTAAATCGACCTTGCTCAACCGGCTTGCCCGTCGTGAGGTCGCAATTGTTTCCGCCACAGCCGGTACGACACGCGATGTCATCGAGGTTCGTCTCGACCTTGGCGGCTATCCGGTCGTCGTCGCCGACACGGCGGGTCTGACGGAGAGTGACGACGAGATTGAGACGGAGGGGGTTAGGCGAGCCCTTGCCCGGGCGGAAGAAGCAGACCTGAAACTGATTGTGTTGGACGGTGCCGTTTGGCCGGAGATCGATGAGACCACCCGGTCGTTAATAGATGATCGGGCAATGGTCGTCGTGAATAAGAGGGACCTCGATCTGGTTGCGGCGGAGTTCCCGTTTGATGTAATTCCGATCTCCGCTAAGGATGGAGATGGGCTGGACTTTTTGCTCGAAGGCTTGACGCTTGCCGTTGCCGAACGTTGTGGTCTAGCCGCGAGCCCCTCCCTCACCCGGACCCGGCATCGCCGGTCGCTTGAGGATTGTCTAGCGGCATTACAGCGTTACGACCCAAAGGGCACGACCGAACTTGCTGCCGAAGATCTTCGACAGGCCGCCCGGGCCCTTGGACAGGTTGTGGGCCGTGTTGGAGTCGAAGACATCCTTGATGTGATTTTCATGGAGTTCTGTATCGGAAAATAGTGATGTTTTGAAATCCCGTGAAATGTTTCACGTGAAACATTCAAGTGGACTCGAAGTATTCATTTCGATTACTAATTTTTGACTCTCACAAAGGGATTCGAGGACTCAAGTTTTGTTAGTAAAGAATTAACTTCTCTTCGTTTGACTCACTTTGGACTCGGCCCTAAATTCCCGCCAAATGGCGCCACAAATTACATACGACGTACTGGTCATCGGAGGCGGTCACGCCGGCTGCGAGGCCGCCGCTGCGGCCGCCCGCATGGGCGCCGATACCATCCTTGTGACCCACCGCCGGGACACTATTGGAGAGATGTCGTGTAACCCGGCAATCGGCGGTCTTGCCAAGGGGCAGCTGGTACGAGAAATCGACGCCCTCGATGGTGTCAT
>JAQCKY010000024.1 GCA_027592155.1 Pseudomonadota bacterium | reverse complement strand
CCGATCTATGGATTGGTGGATGCCGAGCCGTTCTTTGAGACGCTGCTCAGTGTCACCAGTGCCTCCCGCCTGACCCTCAAGACGATTTTTGAAGCGACAGGCGAAGCGAACGCAATCGCCGTGCTGTTCGATTACGACTGGGATCTTGCCAACGGCCGATCAGTTACCTTTCCGGTCGTCGATGTGATGGAACTGAACGGGTTGGGGAAAATCACCAAGCTGATCATCATTTACGATGCGACCGAGGCGAAGGCCGCAGCCACGGCGTAAAAGACCGGCCTTCTAAGGCCATTGCCAACGGATAATATCGACCACACCGTCCGGCAGCGGGACCAGATCGATGACAAAGTCGGTGCTGATCGTCAGGGCCAACGCGCCGAGCAGTGACATGAAGATCGCCGTCAGGACACCCGGACTGAACACCTCATGCTCCCGGTTGAAGACCCAACTGAATAATATTCTAAAGATCGAGGAGGTTTGCTGGATCGGTGATACGACGGATACCGGTGCCAGGGATAGCGCCATAAAACGAAGCATCTGAGATGTGCAGACAAATATCCCCGATAAGGTGAACCATTTCGCCGCGTTCCGGGGAGTGGCCGTTACATGACGCAAATTGCCGGGGACCAGAAAAACGAAGAATATAAATACCGCTGCCGACCCGTAGGCGATCAAACCGCCGGCAACACTGGCGCTGAGGCTTTGCCCATCCATCGCCGCCCGAATCAGAATAGGGCTCGATCCAAATCCAGTGGCGGACAATACCGCGAATATCGAGCCCTCTAAATATTTCGGCTGGAAATGATCCGGCGATGCAGCGCGTTTCCGGCGTTCCTCCCGGCTCGGTAACATCACAGCGGGGCTCAGAATAATCAAAGCGATGCCGATAATGCGAAGGGGTGTCAGCGTCTCGCCTAGGAACATCACCGCCATCGACAGAGTGAGGATCAAACTGCTTTGCTGGATCGGGCCGGCTAGGTTGGAACCCATCGCCCGGATTGCCCGGTAGTTGCAGTAACGTCCCCAGACGAAATGAATGAGACCGGCAAAGATCAAAAGCGTATATGTATTGAGCGAAAATCCGGCGATGGCTGCGAGGCCGCCACTGACCAGCGCGGCGACGAAAAAAATCGGAACCCCGATGGGAACGGTGATCGCGAGGCCCTGCAGAACGGTCGCGGTCAGGACACCGCGGCGAATGCTGGCGTTATTCAGGCCAAACGTCGCCGCCGATAATAAGGCGAGAATTCCGCCGAGCATTCCTGGTCCCCCGAATTGGCCTCACTTGCCGATCCGGCTCCGGATCACAGGCGCCGCCACGTTAGCCGGAGGCGCTGCCTTGTCAACGCCGTAAACTCACTCGGCGGCAACCGTTTCCGGGACACTTGGCCGGGTGACGCCGATCATGCAATCGCGGGTAATCAAGTCCGCCAGCTGATCGGCACTCCAATCCTCGGTGCCTTCGGGCTGCATGGGCATCACCAGATAGCGCATATCGGCGTTGCTGTCGTGAACACGGACAGCGGTATCCGCCGCGACGTCGGTGCCAAATTCCTTCAAAACCGCGCGCGGCTCGATCACCGCGCGGGACCGGTAAGATTTACTTTTGTACCAGTCCGGCGGCAAACCCAGGATCGTTCGGGGATAACAGGAACAGAGGGTACAGACGATCATATTGTGGACGTCCGGCGTATTCTCGACGACGATCAATTCCGCACCGAGCATCGGAATATCGAACTCCTCGACCGCTTTGGTGCCATCTTCGAGAAGTCGCTTTTTGTAATCCGCATCGGTCCAGGCCTTGGCGATGATCTGAGCGCCAATCGCCTCCGAGCGGGAATCCATGAATTCCACAAGGTCGCGAACCCGGTCGGCATCGACGACACCTTTCTCGATCAGCAATTGGCGCATTGCCTCCGCCATCAAGGGATAGCGGGCCGTCTCATCGTAGTCGTGCTCGCTATCGTCCGAATATTTCAGGACCGGATGGTCGTGATCATGGTCGTGTGGGTGATCGTGGCTGTGCTCTTGAGCCATGACGATTCTCCTCAAATGTCGGCCTAATCGGCCTTGCTCAACCAGTGTTCTTGGACTTCGAGATCGACGGTGTCTTGATCCGATCCATCATAATCCTGCCAAACATCGGCTTGGCGAAACCGGACGCGATAGAGGTGGCGTTTCGGCAGACCATCAAAGCCATAGGCGAGTTCTTCGGGATTGGGGAAGGCGCCGCAGTAACGCTCCACCACTCCGTTTTTGCCCCGGATATAACCGGGAATCCGCCGATGGCCCGGCGGGTTGGTCTGCGCGATCCGAACTTGATCGCCGGCGCTATAAAGTTTCTCGGAAACCGGTCCGTCGTTCATTTTTTGGCCTCCAACTCTGCTTTGATGGTTTCCATGCGCGCTTCGACCTCGGCGCGGGTCAAGAGCCCCTTCTCCTCCAGATGGTCGCAAGCGGCCTCCGCCCATCGCTGGAAATAACCCCGATCATACACTTCGGGCGGTAAATCCTCGAGATGACGGCGTAATTCATCGACCGTGCTCAAGCCCTTTTCCCGGACCGCGCCAAAGACCGCGGTAAGCGTCTTCGCCCATGGTTCTGTCGGCACTTCGTCCAGTTCAATTGGGCCGGCTGGGTTGCCGCCCATGTCATGATGGCGTCGCATGGCGCCCCCTGATGGTGTAAGAGTGTGTCCGGTAAATCCTCACGCCTGGAGACGGGTGACGTCAAGGGAATAAAACTCGGAATTTCATGGATACCTTATACGAACCCTTGATTGAGACTGCGCCAATGGCCAGGGAACTCTCGCGTCGGCACTGCCTTCACGGTACCGACGGAGTGGACCCCTGCGATTGGTATCATGGGGTTTGGCAATATTTGCGATTGTTTAGCATGGTCGCATCACCCGATCGCCACGCGGAATTCTTCCACCGCACTCTTACCGCAGCGGTCACCGAAAATCCGAAACTGCGCCTGATGATTTCCGGTACCGCCGATTATGCGATGCTCGCTCACGTGGTTCGTGCGGCCAATTCAATTGTGGGAGAGCCGGAGATCACCGTGCTCGACCGATGCCAGACACCTCTGTCCCTCTGCAGTTGGTATGCGGAGCGTGTCGGCATCGATATCGAAACTGTTGCAAGGGATATCCTCTCCTATCGGTCAATGAAGAAATTTGGTGTCATCTGCACTCATTCCTTCCTGCCGCAATTTCCCCCGGATACTCGGAAAAAAATATTGGCGCGCTGGTCCGATCTATTGGTACCGGGAGGGCAGCTCATCACCAATGTTTCGATCCGCCAGGTTTCGACGAAAGAGCCCGTTGGGATCGCCAACGCGGACACAGATAGATTTTGCGAATTGATCCGCCAAGCTGCTATCTACATGCCGTCCGTCACCGCTGATATCGATGACCTCATGGCACAGGCGCGCGCTTATTGCACCAACCGAACCTCATACTCCTTCCAGAGCGAAGACGAGGTTGTCACACTATTCGAAGACTCAGGTTATTCGATTGTGGAGCTAAGCAGCGTTGAGATTGGTGGTGCCCAAGATATTTCGGGCCCCGGGATAAGCCGGTCCAGCCGGTATCTTGAGCTCGTCGCGACCTATAATAACGACTGAAAGTCTTCGAATTTGCCGTTCACGGTACGCGGAAATACATCGACAAATGAAAATGTAAGATCGAAGGAGTGACCGAGCCCGTTCAGGATTGTCTCCCGCAACTTCGTGGTTTCGTCGAGGGTCAAGGGACGCTCAACCGACAGCCTCGCCTCAATCTCATTGAGAGATTTTTGGACTAGCTGAGCCTGTTTTACCGGCGCGATGCCTGCTAAACGTGCGGACCCGAAGCGAGGCCATTTTTTATCTCCGTTCGGCAGGGTCAGCATGTTTCGCACCCGACCGGCGACGCGGGTAAGCACGGGAAGCCCACGACCGCAGGAACAGAGATCACCGACTTCAGCATAATCGCCGATCTCGTAGCGGATGAGCGGTACGGCAAAATTGTGGAGATCCGTGATCACCACCCGGCCCGTTTCGCCTGGCGGGCAAGCCGATCCATCCTCCCGAAGCACCTCTAAAATGCAGCGCTCTGACTGGACATGGTAATGCTCATGGTCCGGACACTGAAGCGCCAGCATTCCGGCTTCCGTCGCGCTGTAAGCATCGACTAAGGGAACATCCCACACGGCGCGGACCCGGCCTCGGAGTTCTGCGTCAAGAGCCTCGCCAAGGGTTGCAACATGGATCAGCGCGGGGAGGTCAGTCCGCTCCAGGCATTCCAGTAACGCGTCAATCGTCGAAGGATAGGCAAACAGATAGCTCGGGTTATATTTCTTCAACCGCTCGGCCTGGGCGGAAACGGTTTCGTTGATATCGCAGTAGAAAATTGTGCCACCGCCGTAGCCCGGCACCCAAGGCGAGGCTTTCCCAGCGGCGGCGGCCTCTGCCCGATTGCCTTTGACGACCTGGATGGAGGCGACGACTTTGCCAAATTCGCGCTGGTGCCACTGATGATAACGAAGTCCGACCGCCGCATTCATCAACGCCGTCATTTTGGTCCCGAGGATGGTGACGACCCTCCCGGTCGAGCCGGAGGTCGATATTTGTGACACCGGTGCATGGGCTTTCGGCAAGGCCTCGGATTTGAAGCGGTCGGCGTATTCTTGAAGAACCGCCCGCGAAAGGATCGGTGTCGACCGCCAGCGCTCGGAGGTCAATGTTCCGGTTGAGGAAATATAGCCATCGATCCGATCCCGGTAATAGGGAACCGACCTCGTCGCGTGCGCCAACAGTTCTCCCGCCTGGGCCAGCTGCCGCGCCACCAAGAGATCGGGCGTCCACCATTCCGACTGCGCCAATTGATAAGCGAGCGCGAGAATTTCAGAACTGTTGGCGTCGGGTACTGCGGGCCAGGTAATACCGGGCACGGCGGAAATTGGAACTTCCAGGGACGTCATGACTTACTTTTGCCGATTGCGTGGTGTGCATAATGTATCAGGAGCACGCCAACCTGTCCTGAACTAGTCTGCGGTGAGAGGTTTGTTTCGTCCCGATGACCGGTTAGGATGGTGGCCTTCGGGCCGAAATCCTAGAGAGCGATGAGACGATGAGAATGTTGAATTTACCGCGGGGGCGGTTCTCCGGATTACTGTTTCTACTGCTCTTCGTAATCGCCGGCTGCTCTCAAACCCAGTTTTTCAGCCTCGATAAGGTAACTAAGTATCCTGTATATGGGCCCGCGAAGGCCGACGGTGTCGTGATCTATAATCACGGCCGAAGCAGGACCGTCGATACGGCCGCTGTGTCCCGTATCCCCAATTATCTTGAGCCACTCTATCAATCGAACTGGGACCTGCTGCTTCTGAAACGCCCGGTTACCGGCGACAACCGGAATGACGCGACGAATTATCTTTTAGCGGCGATCAAGCAGGTGCGCGATCAAGGCTATAAACGGATCATACTCGCCGGTCAGTCGGCGGGCGGCTGGGCATCCATCGATGCCGCCCGAAAAGAAAAAGTGCATGCCATCATTGCAACATCGCCCGCCGCTCACGGTACGAATGATACATCGGTGAAAATGGGCACCGTTGCCTTTGGCGATATTTTGAATGACATCAAAGAAACCAAAGTCATGCTGTTTTTCTTTAACCGGGATCCATTCCAGACCGCCGATCGAGGAAAGATCGCAAAACGCATACTTGGTGACCGCAAAATCGAACACCGCATCATCGATCACCCGCGCGGACTCAGCGGGCATGGCGCTTATCGCCGTAAATATTTCACCTCCCGTTATGGGCCGCAAATCCGCGACTTTGTCGATCCGGCCAGCAACTGACTGAAAGCAAAAACCAGTATGGATCTTGGATTAAAAGGTAAACGCGCGCTCGTCCTGGGAGCGTCACAGGGCATGGGCGAGGCAATCGCACGAACCCTTGCCGCGGAAGGCTGCAACCTGATTGTCGGCGCCCGCAACGCTGAAAAGATCAACGCGCTGGCGTCGGACATTGCCGCCGGTTGCGGCGTCGACGCCGAGCCCTACGTCATCGACCTCTCCGATAAAGCAGCGGTTGCGGCCTTATGCGAGAAGGTTCGCGCTGATTTTAAACCCGACATTTTGGTCTATAACACGGGCGGGCCGCCGCCGTCCCGCGCTCTCGGGGTAGAGGAAAAAGTTTGGGAAAGCGCCGTGCAAAGCCTGCTGCTGAGCGGGATCGCTCTCTGCGACGCTGCGATCCCCCATATGCGCGAGCAGAAATGGGGGCGGATACTGACCATCGCGTCATCCGGTGTCGTGCAACCGATCCCGTTCATTGCCGTTTCCAACACGGTGCGGTCCGGGTTCGCGGCTTACTCGAAATCCCTTGCCGATCAGGTGGCGTCAGACGGCATCACAGTCAACATGCTCTTGCCCGGCCAGATCGAAACGGCGCGGGCCGCCGGGGTGGACAAGGCAACCGCTGAACGGGAAGGTCTGCCGATAGAGGAGGTGACGGCCCGATCGATGGCGGGCATCCCGGCCGGCCGTCGAGGCACCCCTCAGGAGTTCGCTGACGTCGCCGCGTTCATGGCCAGTGAAAAAGCAAGTTACGTAACCGGCTCGATGATTCGCATCGACGGTGGTCATATTAAAGGTCTCTAATACCCCCTGCACCAATCCCATTCAAGGATCCAAGATGAACGAGTTGACCAATCCCGCTCTTGAACGGCTCAAAGCCGGCGAAGTATCTCTTGGCGTCGGCATTCGAATCAGCGGTTCGTCCGCTGTTGCCCTCACCATGGCGATTGCGGGTTTCGACTGGCTTTTCATCGACCTGGAACATGGTTCATTGAGCGTCGAGACCTGTGCGAACCTCTCCGCCGCGGCCTTGGGCGCCGGTATCGCGCCACTGGTCCGAGTACCGCAGGGACAGAATTGGATGGTGACCCGGGTGCTCGAGGGTGGAGCGACCGGCGTCGTCATGCCGGATGTCCGGTCGGTCGAAGAAGCACGAGAATTTGTCGATCACGTCAAGTATCCACCGTTAGGACGGCGCAATGCGGGAGGCCCACCGGTCCATACCGGTTTCACCGGCCGCAGCCACGCTGATCTGGCAACGATGTATAACAAAACCACACTCGCCGTCGTCATGCTGGAAAGGCCCGAGACGATTGCCATGGCCGACGATATCGCCGCGTTGGACGGTGTCGACGTCCTCATGGTCGGCTGTGGCGATCTGACGGCGGAGTTGGGTATAGCGGGCCGGCGAGCCTGAAATCGTCGCGGCATTCGAGACGGTCTGTGCCGCCTGCGCCAAACACGGCAAATGGGCGGGTATGGGCGGCCCGATCAATGATGAACAGATGCAGCATTATATCGAAATGGGCGTCCAGTTCATCCTGTCAGGCAACGATACCGGTTTCCTCGCCAGCGGCGGCAAACAGCGCACGACATCGGTGCGAAAAATGGATCCCAACGCGAGCGGCTAGGTCAGACCAGTTACATCAAAACTGCGCCGGGAGCCAGAGCGCGAGGGCGGGGATAAAGACCACCATAAGCAGGCGGACGATGTCCGCCGCAAAAAACGGCGCGATACCTTTGAACATCGCTGACAACGGCACGTCCGGCATCATTGATTTAATGACGAACACGTTCAGGCCGATGGGTGGTGTAATCAGGCTGATCTCCACCACCATAACCATGACGATGCCAAACCAAATTAAATCGAACCCCATGGCGTCAACCAGCGGCACGAAGATCGGGACCGTCAGGAAGATCATCGCCAAGCCCTCGATGATCGTGCCGAGCAAAATGTAAATCGCAAGAATTACGAGGATCACGTATATCGGTGCGATATCCAACGACTCGATAAAGTCGACAATGGCATTGGGCATCTCGGCAATATTGACGAAATTATTTAGGATCAAAGCGCCGAAAGCGATGGTGAAGATCATCGCGGATGTCTCCGCGGCTTCGGCCAGGGCGTAGAAAAAAATTCGCATATTCATCTTCTTGCGGGCAAGCGCGAATAAAAGCGCCCCGATCGCTCCGATCCCGCCGCCCTCGGTCGGCGTAAATATACCTATCGTAATACCGCCGATGATGACCAGAAAGAGTACCAGAACCCCCCATACCCTCGACAAAGTGTGCCATCGATGCGACCAGGATGACTTTGGCGCGCGCGGCGCCAGGCCGGGCCAAAAACGTGCAACCAGCCAGATCACGGCTATATAAAGAAGTATGGTTATCGCACCGGGGATGATGCCTGCGATGAACAAATCACCGATACTTTGCTCCGTGAGAATGCCATAGACAATGAGGGCTGCCGAGGGTGGGATGAGGATTCCCATTGTGCCGCCAGCGGCCACCGTTCCTGCCGCGAAGCCATTATTATATTTATAGCGCCGCATCGGCGGGATGGAGACCTTTGCCATGGTTGCAGCAGTCGCCACCGAAGAGCCCGAAATCGCCGCGAACCCGCCGCAGGCGGCAACCGTCGCCATCGCCAGGCCACCCCGCTTATTTCCGAGCCACGCATGGGCCGCCTCGTAGACATCCTCCGCCAACGCAGCTCGGAATACGAATACGCCCATCAACACAAATAGCGGCAGCACGACGAAGTTGTTGTTCAGCGCGAGATCCAGAATCTGCTGGCTGACCGTCTCGAGCGCCGGTTCAACGCCTCTTATATAGGCGAAACCGACGAAACCGACGAGCATCATCGAAAAGCCCAATGGCAGCCCGAGGAAGGCAATCGCCAGCAAGACGGCGAAGCCGATCAGAGAAATAACCATCTAACGCTCCTCTCCCTTTTGATCATGGTGCTGTCCCGGGACGACACCGGCGGCGAAGTCGACGGTGATGTATTTCCAAACCATATAGAGTTGAACGATTGTGCTGACGATGCTCAGCGCCGTCAGTGCAAAGAGGATTGGCGCGGTGGGTATTTCGAGATGTTCGGAGACGTCTTGACCTTCGAGCATGTCGAGGCCGGTCGACCACATTCGCTCGGTAATGAAGGCGATCATTCCGGCGCTAACGACTAAGACCACGATTTCACGAATCCGTTTGAATTTATCGCTCATAAAACCGTCAAACAGCTCTACCGTGATGTGAGCCCGTTTCACGGTCACCAGCGGTAGTGCCGAAAAAATCAAAAGTCCGAGGAGGAATTCGATAAATTCAATGCCCCCGGGGACCGGTCGGTTGAAGACATATCGTCCAGCGACGTCTACAAAAGTCAGAGCGACGATCGCGAACATAAAAAACGCGGTGCTTAACGTCAGAATCCTTATCGGTACGGCAAACCTGCCTGCCGCATCGGCCGGAACCGAATAATCCTCGGCGGGTGCGCTGTCGGGTGGGTTGGTGGAAGCGGCATCGCCATCCTCCACATTTGCCGCCGTGTCTTCAGTATTTACCATGATAAAATTGAACCTCAGGCGCGGATTTCAATTGAGGTGAGGAGTAGGCGAGTGACGCCAACGAACATACCCGGAAGAAAACGGATTTTCATCGGCGGAATCAGCTTTCCATCGCTGACCCTTTAAGGGCGTCACGCCGCCCGCAATGTCACGTGCTTGCAGACGGCGTCGCCGATAATGCCCTGAAGGTTGAATAAATGCCTATCGTTACTTGAGCTGTGACTTGTAATAGGCCAGAGCCGCCTTGCCGTCGATGCCCTTCTTCTCGGCACCGGCCAACCACTCGGCTTCCGCCGCGTCAGCCAATTTTTTCAAGCTGGTCACGAATTCAGCGCTGGGACTCACAACCTTGCCCCCGGCTTTTTTCAATGCATCCAGGCCTGCCGCCGACATACTGTCGACCTTCGCGGTATGCTTTGAAATAACCTCGCCGGATACGCTCATGACCTGAGCTTGCTGTTCCTTGGTTAGACCGTCCCATTTTTTCTTATTCATCAGCCAGGTGAACGAGGTATTGGTGAACCCGCCGGGGACGACCGTCGCGTACTTGACATAAGGCAATACCCGGAAAGCTCGCAACCCGTAACCGGGTGCCGTCAATCCGTCGACAACGCCTTTGGATACCAGGCCGAAAATCTTGCTTGGACTTGACGGAACCGCGACGCCGCCCATCTGTTCGACGATCGTAGTTGTCACGCCTGACGACGTTCTAAGTTTGAGTCCTTTCATATCGGAAAAGGATTCGACCGCTTGCTTGCCGGTATAGAGATAATTGGAAGATCCGGTGAAAGAGCCGAGAAGTTTTGCCCCCTTAAATTCGTCGGCTTTGTGGAAATATTTCAGCTCGCTGTTCCACAGAGCCATCGACGTTTTTACCGCGGATGGGGAATTGAAGGGAATATGAGAAATTGTCGGCAACAATATCCGGTTTGGTTGGAACCCATTGGCAAGCAAAACCAGATCGGCAATCCCTTTTGTAACGGTCTGCCAATTCTTCGGCGGCGGGCCCACGGCGGCGGCGGAAAGTTTCGCATCCACCGAGCCCTTTGTCGCCGCTGCGACGTCTTTAATCCATGGCTCTACGATGCCAAGCTGAAACGGATGTTTCGGAGGTAGATAGTTGTTGATCAGCAATTCCGCAGCCGATGCGGGGGTCGGAACGCTTACGGCAGCGGCTGCGAGAATGCCGCTAAGACCAGCGGTAACGCCTAGAGGTATACGAAGTTTCATTATTTTCTCTCCCTGGATCAAAGTATTTGTATTGCTACATTTATAACATGCCTGTCAGGAATTGCAGCTTTTTGGGGGAATTACATTGATAATAACGGGAATGTGAACCCGTTGGTCTCGCTCTAACCGTTATCCACCTTACAAATTACTCGAGCCACACGCTTGCTGTTCAGCAGTGATTGAGCGTATTTGGAAAAAGTCTTTGGGGTCAGGTCGCCGCCGGATCGGGTGCCCGGACCGGCCGGACGCACCTCGCGCCCGCTTAGTTGGGTGGTTTCAAACAAGGTGCGGGGCGTCGAGGTCATAATACGCCCGCGCCGTGGATTCTCGGCAATGCTGACCCCGATAACCACCCCTGATTTATTGAAGACAGGGCCGCCGCTCATCCCGCCGAGACTGCCCGAGAAATTCGGGAAGCGCCCCCGCTCCGCCCACACGCGCACAACCTCGCCCTGGCCCGATGAGCCTTCATGGCGGACGCGCTT
>JAQCKY010000023.1 GCA_027592155.1 Pseudomonadota bacterium | reverse complement strand
ATCGACAGTAATTGTCCCATTGTCGCGCCGCCGGCAAGAAATCCGATATGATCATCGGGCTGGCGGACCAGTTCGACAAGCGCACGGGCGATCGAATAGCCGAGCATGAACACGCCGCTCAGCACACCCGGACGAGTCCGGATCGACTCGATCCGAGACAGCCAAAAAAGGATGGCGAACAAAACCAACCCCTCAAGGCCGGCCTCATAGAGTTGGCTGGGATGACGGGGTAATTCGCCGCCGGTCGGGAAGACAACGCCCCAAGGGGCATCCGTCACCCGGCCATAAAGTTCGCCGTTGATGAAGTTGGCCAGCCTGCCGAGGAACAACCCAATGGGCGCGGCGCAGACGATGGCGTCGCCCACCGCAAAAGGGTTTAACTTCCGGCGCATCGTAAACATGAGGGTTGCAACAACGAGACCGATCAACCCGCCGTGGAACGACATGCCGCCTTCCCAGACTTTCAAGATCGCCAATGGTTCGGAGAGATAAACCCCAAAGTTATAGAATGCGACATAGCCAAGCCGGCCGCCGAGCACGACGCCCACCGTCGCCCAAACCAAAAAATCATCGACCTCGGCCTTGGACATGGCATGGGGCGGCTTGGAGACAAAGGCGATCATATATTTCCAACCGATCAGCAAACCGCCGATGAAGGCCAGCGAATACCAGCGAATGGCCAGCGGACCGATCTGGATCAGGACGGGATCGATATTGGGAAAAGGGATTGTGGCTATCATCGGCTTACTCTACCCGAACCGGGACTCACCCGTACAATCAGATATACTTGAACGGCGGAATTAGTTGAACGGATCAGCTTGCTCCAGATAATCCCGGACATACTGCCCGACACCGTCCTCGAGGGACGTAAAGCCCTGGTCGTATCCCGCCCTCTTCAGGCGCTCCATTTGCGCTTGCGTGAAGTACTGATATTTGTCGCGGATATTTTCAGGGGTGGGGACATAGGTGATCTTCGGCTCCAACCCCAGTGCAGCGAAGACCGCGCAGGCCAAATCTTGGAAGCTGCGTGCCTGTCCCGTTCCGCAATTGAATAAGCCACTGACATCCTGGTGCTCCAACAGCCACAGCATGACCGCAACACAGTCGCCAACCCAGATGAAGTCGCGCTGCTGCCCGCCATCGGGGTAATCGGGGTTGTGGGACTGGAACAGCTTGGCCTGCCCCGTCTCTTTGATTTGCCGGTAGACCTGCGGGACCACGCTTTGTTGTCCGCCTTTATGGAACTCGTTGGGGCCGTAAACGTTGAAAAACTTTAGGCCCGCCCATTGAGGCGGCGCGTCGGCCCCATCGGCGATCATCTGCGCAACCCGTCGGTCGAAGAGATGTTTGCTCCATCCGTAAGGGTTCATCGGGCGCAACAAGCCGAGAGCCGCGAGGTCTCCGTCATCGTCAAACCCCTGATCGCCATCGCCATAGGTCGCGGCGGACGAGGCATAGATCAAGGGTGTGTTAGTGGCCGCGCACCACGCCCAGATCTTTAACGAGAGCCGGAAATTGATATCGAGGATCAGGTCGACATCGGTTTCCGTGGTCGAGGAAATCGCGCCGAGATGAAAGATCGCCTCGACATGGTCCGGGTGTTGTTCGAGGAACTCAAAAAGGTCATCGGGTGCAACGATGTCGGTCACATCCGATTTCGCCAGGTTTTGCCATTTTGCGTCGTCGCCCAGATGGTCGACAACGGTCACGCGGCGCCCTTGTTGGCGCGCCAACGCGGCCACAAGATTTGAGCCAATAAAGCCGGCGCCGCCGGTAACGATGATCATTGAGTGTAGATCCGGTCAATTATGATGATCGGGTGCCCTTATAAGCCGGGGCCGGATCGCCCGCAAGTAACGGCATCCCCGAGAGACAGGACTATCGCACGTGGACGGTGCCCGCTTTGATGGATCTACAATTCCCTCTCCGCGCCGTTGGGGGGGGAGAGGGCTAGGGAGAGGTGGGCTCGTAAATTATCGACATGCGATAGCCATCCCCGCACGGAACCGCTTGTTGCGGTTGTTCTGAAACCCACCCATAATGTGGGGCAACGAATTTCAGCGGAAACCAGGACACACCTCATCATGCAAAGCCGTAACCGCATCTTCGACGATTTTGCCCGTGTTGCCGGCGGCGCAGCCGGTACGCTGAACGAATTGCGAGAAGAAATCGAAAACCTCGTCCGGGCACGGGTGGAACGGGTCGCCGGTGATTTCAATCTGGTGTCCCGCGAAGAATTCGACGCGGTTAAGGCGGTGGCGACAAAAGCCCGATCCGAGCAGGAGATACTCGAGAAACGGGTCGCGGAGCTCGAAGTCGCGCTGAGCAAGGGTTCTCCGAAGAAACCGGCGGCCAAGCGCACATCGCCAAAGGCAGCTCCTAAAGCGGCGCCCAACGAATAACTCTATTCCGGCCTGCCGCCCGATAACGACGTTTATCCACAGTTTTTACCTGTCATGGCCCGACAACCCTGTTGCGCGCGTGAAAAGCTTCTGGCAGGCTACAAATTGTGGGGGCTAAAGCTACCAACCACCATATATTGGTGTTTGACTAGATTTAGAATTATTCGGTGAGACCATCACCGTTTCCCCCGGGCAAATATTAGGACCGGTCATGGGGCAACTCGACATCCTTCATGAAACCACTTACGGCCATCCGATGGATGTGGTCGAGGAGGTCATGATTTCACGCGACTGGCCCTTTAGCCGCAGCCAGGACGATGAACTGGCCGGCGAATTTCGGGGCAAGTGGTGCGATCTGCAAATCCATTTTGCCTGGTCGGAAGAAATCGCGGCGATTCATACCGCTTGCAGCTTCGATTTCCGGATTCCCGACGCCAAACGCGCAAAAGTCCACGATTTGCTGGCGCTCATTAATGACAAATTATGGGTCGGCCATTTTTGCGTATGGCAAGATGACGGGCTGCCGATGTTCCGCCATACCCAGCTCTTGCGCGGCGCTGACGGCGCCACCCCCCAACAGATCGAAGATCTGCTGGATGTTGCCATCGTCGAATGCGACCGGTTCTATCCCTCCTTCCAATTTGTTGTCTGGGGCGGCAAAGAGCCGCAAGAAGCATTGGATGCGGCGATTATTGAGCCGATTGGAAAGGCTTAGCCACCGTGGCCGGAGAGATATTGCTGGTTGGTTGCGGTAAGATGGGTGGCGCCCTTCTCGACGGCTGGCTCGATCAAGGGACCGACGGCGCGACGATCTCGGTCGTGGAGCCAACGCCGCAAGCTTCCGAGCCGGCGAATCGGTCGGATGTCCATTTTTACCAATCTCTTTATGCCGTTCCTTCGTCGTTCACTCCCGCGATTGTCCTCTTCGCGGTCAAGCCACAGATGATGGACGAGGTCGCTCCCGCTTTCGCATCCTATACCGATGCCGGCGCGACATTTCTTTCCATCGCGGCGGGAAAACCGATCCAATTTTTTGCGGGTCATCTTGGGGGCGGCGCCGCGATCGTCCGGGCGATGCCCAACACACCGGCATCGGTCCGGCGGGGGATTACGGTTCTCTGTGCTAATGCCCATGTCGACGCCGCGGCGCGCCGGAGTTGCGAAGAGCTCTTGTCATCGGTCGGCGACGTCGAATGGGTCGAGGATGAAGGCTTGATTGACGCCGTCACGGCAGTATCGGGCAGCGGCCCCGCTTACGTCTTTTTGCTGGCCGAATGTCTTGCCGCGGCGGGCGTTGCCGCGGGCCTGCCCAAAGACCTCTCGGACAAGCTTGCGCGGGTAACGGTCAGCGGATCGGGAGAACTCCTCAGGCTGTCGCCCGAGGATGCCGCGACGCTCCGGAAAAACGTCACAAGTCCGGGGGGAACAACGGAAGCCGCGCTTGGCGTCCTGATGGACGATGACGGTCTGAGTAAACTTATGGATGAAGCGGTACAAGCGGCAACGGATCGCTCGCGAGACCTCGCGCGCTAGGGCTGTATCGGCTCTATCTTTGCCGCTCTAGGGCGGAATTTCCCAACATATCCCGTAAGCTCGCAAGCGCCCGTGCTTCGAGCTGGCGGACCCGATCCTTGGATAAATTGAGTTCTCGGCCGATCGAGGCAAATGTCTCTTTTGCGTCTTCCAGATACCGGCGGCGGATGATGAATTGTTCGCGGTCCGGTAGCCTGCCAAGTGCCGAGGCAATCAAATCGCCGACCGCGCGCCGCTCACCGGATTCAACCAGTCTCTCCTCGGCCGAGGGCTCGTTACTGGGGATTTGATCGAGCCAGGTTTCTTTCGCCTCCGATGACACCGCGCCGTCGAGGGAATGGTCCCGGTTCGCAACACGACGGGCCAGATTTGTGACGTCGGTCGCCGTCGTCCCGAACCGGTCGGCGAGCCGCGCTGCCATATCATCTCTGAGCGCGTCGGCGCCCTCCAGCAGCTCGGTGGCAAACCGCCTCACCTGGAGGAACAGGGATTTTTGGGCCGAAGATGTACCCAAACGGACCAATGACCATGACCGCACAACATGATCCTGCATTGCGGCGCGAATCCACCACTTGGCATAAGTCGACAGCCTGGCATCCTTATCGGGATCAAATTTCCGGATCGCGTGCACCAGCCCCACCATGCCTTCCTGGATCAAGTCGCTCATGGGAATGCCTGCCTGCCGGTACCCACGGGCGATCTTGACCACAAAGCGGGCGTGACTGCGGATCAGGCGCTCAATTGCGGCGCCGTCGCCTTCACCGGCGAGGCGCATCAACTCACGCTCCTCTTCCGCTTTCAGCAGCGGTCCCGACTTAGAGAGGGATAAATATTGGTTTGGCATCGTTCAGACCGGGGTTCTGGTACGCGATCTCAAATTATCGCCGGTATAATAGGGCCTATCGGGGTAAATCCACAGTAAAAAGGGTTTCAACCACAGAATCTCGATCACAGCCGACGCTCTCCACTTTACCCGTTGCAACTCCCCCCTGTACAGGATCGGCACGGGGGTTTTGCCATAGCGCCATTCACGTTATAATGGGCTAGGAGAATAAAATGGCAAAAAAACCCGATTTCGAATGGCGTGTTATATCCGCGGCTCTGCGCTTAAGCGCCGAACAGGGATGGCGTCAATTATCAATGGCCGACATCGCGGCGGCGGCGAAATCAACGCCCGCCAAGGTGTCTGAAGTTTTTCCGTCAAAACTGGCCATCTTGAAAGCCTTCAATCGGCGCATTGATGAGCAGGTATTGTCGGACGGTCCGCTCGACGGCGAGTCGGTTCGCGACGATCTGTTCGAGCTGCTCATGCGCCGCTTTGAAGCGCTAAAGCCCCATAGAGACGGCCTCCGTGCTATTCTTCGCGGAACCGTTGCGATTGATCCTATTGCGAGTATCTGCGGCATGAATGCGTTGCTGAAATCCATGGCGCGAATGCTGGAAGGCGAGGGCGTCAAAACCTCGGGCATCGAAGGGCGGCTGCGGATAAAAGTTCTCACCGGCATCTATTTGAGTGTCGGCCGGGTTTGGTTGAGCGACGATAGCGACGACCTCTCCCGAACGATGGCGACGTTAGACCGAGCCCTCAAACGCCTTGAACAAGCGGTGCAATCAAATCCGTTCAAGAAACCCCGGGGTCAAGAACCGTCTAAAGAGGCGGCGTAGGCGGCACGGGCGGCGTCATTTCGGCCTAAATCGGCATCGTCAAACGGGCGCGCAATCCGCCCGAGGGTGAATCGGCGAGACTGAGATCGCCGCCGTGACTCCGAACTATATCCCGGGCAATACTCAGGCCGAGGCCGACACCGCCAGTATCCCGGTTCCTCGAATTTTCAAGCCGGATAAAGGGCTTAAACGCTTCCTCCCGTTTGTCTTCCGGGATCCCGGGACCATCGTCGTCAATGATGATTTCGATGGCGTCGCCGCGCACGCCGGCCCGCACCGAAACATGATCGCCGTAACGGTCGGCATTTTCCACCAGGTTGGTGACGCATCGCTTGAACGCATTCGGCCGCGCCATGACTTCCAAGCTTCCTTCGGTATGGAGGTCGACCGCCGCGCCATGCCGTTTGGCAAGGCCAACGACTTCACCCAGCATGGCGCGCAGATCTGTCGGACGCGGTGTCTCATCCCCTTCCCCGCGGGCAAATGCCAGATAGCCCTCCAGCATATGCTCCATTTCCGCGACATCCTGCTTCATATCCTCGGCTTGAGCGACATCGCCCAACAGCGCGAGTTGCAGTTTCATACGGGTCAGCGGCGTCCGAAGGTCATGGGATACGCCGGCGAGCATGTCGGTGCGCTGATTGATCTGGCGCTGGATACGTTCTTTCATGGCGATGAAAGCCGCCGCTGCGCGGCGAACTTCCGTGGCCCCCTCAGGCTTGAAGTTGGGCGCTTCGCGTCCTTTTCCGAAATTATCGGCCGCCCTTGCCAACCGCCGGATCGGGCGAACCTGGTTTCGCATGAAGATCGCGGCGACGCCAAACAACACCATCGCCGTCCCGACCATCCAGATAACGAAGATATATGTCGTCGAGCTGAACAACCGTTTCCGGCTGGAGGTCAGTTCGAGAATACCGTTGGGCAGTTGAACGGAAACAACAACGTGACGGTCAACCGTCGTGGTATCAACCGTGAACGGGCGGTTCAGCCTTTCATTGAGCGCGCGGATCAGGAGCTTATCGACGATACCGCCATCTTGTTCGGTTTGGCGGTTCGACATGATTTCCCCTTCCCGGAAATTGATGTTGATCCCCATGTGGCGCTCCGCGATATTTGAAACACGTTCCCGGCTGATCGGCGCGCCGTCCTCGTTGAATAATTCGACCACGCTGGCGACATCGCCGGCCATGCCAAGTGCCAGACGCCGGCTCACCTTGTCCCAGTGACTTTCATAAAATACCGCGGCCGAGACCAGTTGCAGCAAGATCAATGGGGTTACGATGATCAATACCGCGCGGCCCAAGAGGCTGCGGGGCAGCATCTTTTTTATCGTGTGGTCTATGCGTATCATTCTCTAATCCGGACGGAAGACATAACCCTGCCCCCGCACTGTCTGTAGGTATTTGGGCAGTTTGGGGTCCGGTTCAATCTTTGCGCGCAAACGAGTAACCTGAACGTCGACCGTTCTTTCGCCGCCACCCGGAGACGAATGGTTGGCCAGTTCCTCGCGGCTCAAGATGGCGCCGGGATTGGACGCCAAGGCTTTGAGGAGATTGGTTTCAGCCGAGGTGAGGCGAATACGCTTGCCCTCGCACCAAAGCTCCTCCCGGTCCAGATCAAATTCATAAGCGCCGAGACGCGCCTTCTTTGGAACCACGGATTCCGCCGGTACGCGTCGGAGGATATTATTAATGCGCAGGACAAGTTCGCGCGGCTCAAAAGGTTTTACGAGATAGTCGTCGGCGCCCTGCTCCAGTCCCCGGATTCGATCGTCGACTTCAGACATTGCGGTCAGCATCAATATGGGGACGGCCCCGCGGTGGCGGTGGCGGAGGCTCTGGGCAAATTCCAGCCCGGTTTCCCCCGGCATCATCACATCCAGAACGAGGAGATCAAAGGCGATCCCAGCCATTTTGCGCCGTGCGTCGGCGGCGCTCTCGGCGGAACTCACCCTGAAACCGGACTCGGACAAGTATTTGGTTAACAGGTCACGCAACCGGTCGTCGTCGTCAACTACGAGAATGTGGGATTGATCCATCGTCAGCGCCAATTACTTCGTCAGTATGGACTATCCTGTTCCTGGCTAGCCCCCACACCGGAATACACCGTGTCACCCCGAAACCAAAATTCAAAATTTCGCAGATTGAGATCGCGGTTTGGTGTCCTTGATCTCATCCTATCAAATAATCTTGTTCCAGGGGTCGTAAAACGGCATTTCCGTCGGGATCAGCGGTCGCCCGGCGAAATTTCTAGCCGTCATATTCGGCTTGTACTGGCGGATGCGAGATAAATACTATAGCAAAGTCGCGTTGACATATTTCATGTCAAATGTTACCCAAAGCAATATACTTGCGTGAATACACCATCAAGAGAAAGATAATTTCATGAGCGACACACCCTTTGATCAACTGGATGGCCTCATTTGGTATGACGGCAAGATGGTCGATTGGCGCGATGCCAAGATTCATGTGCTGAGTCACGCCCTTCACTATGGCTCATGCGTCTTCGAGGGGGAACGCGTATACGGCGGTAAGATTTTCAAGCTGAGGGAACATACCGAGCGTCTTCGTGATTCAGGCAAAATACTCGGGTTCGATCTTCCCTATACGGTTGAAGAGATCGATCAGGCCTGCATCGATTGCTGCGAAGCGAACGGTATCGTCGACGGCTACGTCCGGCCGGTTGCCTGGCGCGGCAGCGAAATGATGGGCGTGTCCGCGCAAGCCACCAAGATTCATGTCGCCATTGCCGTGTGGCCCTGGCCGTCATATTTCTCGCCGGAAGCGCGGATGAGAGGTATTCGCCTCCAGACAGCGAAATGGCGCCGGCCAGCACCCGATACCGCGCCGGTTCATGCCAAAGCGTCGGGGCTCTATATGATTTGCACGATGTCAAAGCATCGGGCCGAGGATGAAGGATTTGACGACGCCTTGATGCTCGATTGGGAGGGCCGGATCGCTGAATCCACGGGGTCCAACATTTTCATCGTTATGGGCGATGACAAATTGCATACGCCCATCCCCGATTGTTTCCTGGACGGGATCACCCGCCGATCGGTGATCGAACTCGCCAAGCAACGCCAGATCGAAGTGATTGAGCGCCGGATCATGCCGGAGGAGCTTGAGACGGCGACGGAAATCTTTGTGACCGGCACCGCTGCCGAGGTCACGCCGGTCGGCGAAATCGATGGCCGGAAATTTACCGTCGGCACCATCACCAAAACGCTGATGGATGACTATGACGCGCTCGTCGGCAATAAACGCGAAAGTGCTGCTTCCGCCGCCTAGAGCAGACTTAAGCGCCTTTCGAATAGTTGATATTCGTAAAGCTCCCTTTGCGTGTATACTCCGATGTGCTGGCTTAACTGGTCCGACAACTGAGTAGCCAATAGGAATAGGGGTATACAGATTATGAAATCAAAATTGCTTGCCGTCGCCGTATTGGCGGCCGTGGTTGCTCCGTTATTTGGCGCCCCCGAAGCACACGCGAAAGACCCGGTTCGGTTTCCTTGTGGCGTGGGCATGGTTCAACATGGCAACGGTATTCAACTGGCGGGATTTACGGTCGCACCGGCACTTGCCTCGCCCGCGCTGTTCCGCTCGGTCGACATTAAGTCGCCCCAGGTGAAGCTCGACTTCATCGGCCACGCGACCTTTCTGATCCAGTCGCCGCAAGGCGTGAAAGTCGTCACGGATTATAATTATAACTACGACGCCGAAGTCGTCCCCCATATCGCCACGATGAATATCGAGCGGGGAAATCATTCCCGCGACCAAGCCGATCCGGGTGTCCGGCATGTCTTGAGGGGCTGGGATAGCGGTGAGGGCATTCCAAATCACGAAGTCCGCCTCAAAGACATGCGGGTCTATAATATTCCGACCAATGTCGAGACGTTCAGCAATCGGGCGACCAACTATAGCTCTATTTTTGTGATTGAAGCGGCCGGCGTTTGCATCAGCCATATGGGCCACCTTGCCCATGTTCTGGATAAGGACCGGGTGAGGCAGCTCGGGCGGATCGACGTGCTATTGCTGCCGGTAGACCGCCAAGTTACCCAAAGTATGGACGAGTTGCTTGAAAACGTCTCCGCGATCAAACCCAGGGTGATCGTGCCGATGCATTTCAATTCGATGTTCACGGTTGAGGATTTCGCCAAACAGATTGAGAAGTTTTATCCGGTGAAGCGTCCAAAGGGCTCGACCCTCGACGTCGCTCGCGCCGGCCTGCCGGCGACGACGGAGGTTTGGATTGTCAAACCCCGCCTGATCAACCCCTTCGGCGGATCGCAACTCTAACCGACTGTACGACGATCAGAGAATACCGCCTGGATGATCGAGGGCGTTTTCGGTGAGTTCCCGGGTAATAATGTCAAAGGCTTCGTCGACGCTGTTGGTGCGAACCAGCTCGTCGAGGTCACGGGGCCCCACAGTGCCGAATTCCATCATGGCGTCGAGATCGATCACCTTGTCCCAATAATCGGTCCCAAAAAGCACGGTCTTGATCGGTTTCGACAGCTTCCCGGTCTGGTCCAAGGTCAGCACTTCGAAAAACTCGTCCAGGGTCCCGAGACCGCCGGGGAAGATGATAACTGCCTTGGCGAGATAGACGAACCAGAATTTACGCATGAAGAAATAATGGAAATCGAACGAGAGATGCCGCGTGATATAGGGATTGGGATCCTGTTCATGGGGCAGGGAAATATTGAGCCCGACATTCAATCCCTTCGCTTCGGAGGCACCCCGGTTGGCTGCTTCCATGATCCCCGGCCCGCCACCGGTGCAGACAACGAAACGCCGGCCATCGGCCTCCAGCGCCTTTGACCATTCGGTCAGTCTGCGGGCGAGCTCTCGGGCGTCCTCATAATAACGTGACAAAACCAGTGCTTTCTCAGCATCCTTGATCCCGCTTTTTTTCACATGGGCCTCCCGCAGCAGCTTTTGCGCTTGGCGTTTCGACTTGATCCGGGCGGATCCGAAAAAAAACCACCGTGTCGCTGATATCGAACTTCTCAAAGCGGGCCTCGGGCTCGATATATTCCGATTGTATTCTCAACGGCCGGGCATCCCGGCTCCCCAAGAATTCCTCATTTTTATAAGCCTTTTCGGCCCTGTAACGGCTCTTCGCCATCGGAACTCCCGGTCACCAAATTGTTAAAGGTTAGTCGCTCTGCTTCCAACGGCGCGCGGCATCGTCATCGGACTCTTTCGAGGCGACCCAATGTTCGCCGTCCGCCGTCGCCTCTTTCTTCCAGAAGGGGGCGCGGGTCTTCAACCAGTCAATGAGGAAATGACAGGCATCGAAGGCAGCGTCCCGGTGCGGGGACGCCGTCGCGACAAGCACAATCTGATCCCCCGGTGTTAATTCGCCAAACCGATGAATGATGAGGCTCCCATTGAGGGGCCAGCGCTCATGTGCCTGGGCCTCGATCCGGCCCAGTTCCAATTCGGTCATCGCCGGATAATGTTCCAGGGTCATCGACGTGATCTGACTATCGTCGGCGAATTCCCGAACCAGCCCGATAAAGGAACAAATCCC
>JAQCKY010000022.1 GCA_027592155.1 Pseudomonadota bacterium | reverse complement strand
CGTAGGGTTCCCACTCCCGGCCCGGGCTGACATTCATGGCCGATTGGAAGGCGGCCATTTGATCGGGCGTCAAAATACCAGCGTGATTGTCTTTATGACCGGCCAGCGGCAGGCCCCAGCCCTTGATGGTATAGGCGATAAAACAAATCGGTCGGTCGTGGTCGACCGCGTTAAAGGCCTCGATCAGCGTCGGCAGGCAATGACCGCCGAGATTAGCCATCAACGCGGTAAGCTCGCTGTCCGTCCGTCGATCCAGCAGGCTCGGGATATCATCGGATGCGCCAAGCTCCACCGTCAAACGTTCACGCCAGGCCCCCCCGCCCTGATAGGTCAGGGCCGAATAAATCGGATTGGGGCAGTTGTCGATCCAATCCCGCAAAGTCTCACCGCCGGGTTCCTCGAACGCGGCCCGTTGAAGGGCGCCATGTTTGAGGGTCACCACGTCCCAGCCGAAGGCGCGGAAGGTTTCCTCGATCCGCTCATAGAGGCCCTCATGGACGATGCCGTCCAGGCTCTGGCGATTATAATCGATGACCCACCAGCAGTTTCGAAGGCCGTGTTTCCACCCCTCCAAGAGACACTCATAGATATTGCCTTCATCCAGCTCCGCGTCGCCGACGAGGGCGATCATGCGGCCTTCATTTCGGTCCCCGCCCCAGCCTTTCGCGCGGACATAATCCTGTATCAGCGAGGCAAAGGCGGTCACGGCGGCACCAAGACCGACGGAGCCGGTAGAGAAATCGACGTCATCGCCGTCTTTGGTCCGGGACGGATAGGATTGCGCGCCGCCGAAGCCGCGAAAATTTTCCAGCTTTTCGCGGGTCTGATTGCCGAACAAATATTGGATCGCGTGAAACACCGGGCTGGCATGGGGCTTGACCGCCACACGGTCCTCGGGCCGCAACACGGAAAAATATAAAGCGGTCATGATCGAGACCATCGACGCACAAGAAGCCTGATGCCCGCCCACCTTCATGCCGTCGCTGTTCTCGCGCAGGTGATTGGCGTTGTGAATCATCCAGGCCGAGAGCCAGAGAATCTTGCGCTCCAGCGCGGACAACATTTCGAGTTCGTTCTTTGACCTGGGCGACATGGCGTGCTCCTGACAGAGTTGCAGGATGCCATAACCCGCAAAGAATTTTCTTGCTATTCGATCTAAAATTTTCGAGTTGTATGGTATAAATTGTCATGAATTAAAGAGTTTTTAGATTTTTATGCCAGTAATGGATTTAGATGAAGTAGACGCGGCCATTCTGCGAGAATTGCAGAATGACGGCGGTTTGACCAATTCGGAGCTCGCGGAGCGGATCGGCCTGTCGCCGTCACCTTGTCTGCGCCGGGTCAAACTCCTCACCGACGTCGGTATCCTTAAAAAGCGGGTTGCTCTCGTTGACGCGGCATCGATCGATCTGACGGTCAGTGTTTTTGTTCACGTCACCTTGGAAAAACAGATCGAGGAAAACTTGTCGGTCGTCTTTTCTGTCGCTGAAGGACGGGCGGAAGTCGTCGAATGTTATTTGATGACGGGCGAATCCGATTATCTCTTACGGGTTGTCGTGCCGGACCTCGCGGCGTTCGAGCGCTTCCTGATGGATCATCTGACCCGTATCCCCGGAGTCTCAAATATCCAATCGTCTTTTGCGTTACATCAGGTCAAATATTCGACGGCTCTGCCCATCGACCATCTGCCGGTTCGCGGCCGATGAATATCCGCCAGCTTGAATTCTTCGTAGCGGTCTATGAAGAAGGCAGTTTCACCCACGCTGCGGAACGGGTGCACGGCACCCAGCCCGGCCTCAGCGCTCAGATCAAGCAGTTAGAAGAAGAATTGGATCAGGCACTTTTTGTCAGGTCCGTCGGCGGCGCTGAGCCGACCGAAGCGGGGCGCCGGCTTTACGATCACGCGATTTCCATCCTGCGTTCGGTCGAGGAGGTGCGCGTCGATATGGACGCGCTGAACGGCGAGGTGGCGGGATTGATCCGTTTCGGCCTGGTGCCCTCGGCGGTGCGCGGCTTGGCCCCGACCTTGTTCTCGAAATTCGTCGAGGCCTATCCCCTGGTGCGCATGACCATGAAGGAGGCCTATAGCAGCGACCTCACCGACTATGTCCGGGCCGGAGAGTTGGATTTCGCCGTCGTCATCGAGCCGCCGGAAACAACCGGTCTCACCATCCGCAAACTCACCGAGGAACTGATGGTGCTGATTTCCGGGCCTGCGATGAAACAAAAACAATGGGCGCCGCTGGATCTTTCCAAGGCGGCGCCGCTAAAGCTAGTCACCCCATCTGTATCAAACGGGTTGCGGCAAAACATCGAACATCAAATCCGGGCCGGCGCTATCCGGATCGAAAAGCTGATAGAGATGGACTCGGTCCATGCCTCCATCGAGTTCATCAAGCGGTCCGACTGGTGCACCATTCTGCCCTCGACCGCCATGGCCAATGAGCTCAGCTCAAAAGAACTCATTCTCAATCCGATCACCCATCCCGATGTCACGTCGGACTTCTTTTTGGTGCATCGGACGCAGGTGCCGATCTCGGTCCCGGCCCAAGCCATGATCGAGTTAATGTCAGACGCCTTTTCTAAACTCGGCGATGCGGTAAAGCATAAGAAAAAATGATGTTAAATATCATATAAGATAATTTTACTTTATTTCTGCTCTACCTCATAACCGCTGCAACCAATCGCGCTGAAATAGCGCCGATACGGCCGCCAGACACCGACCTATGATCGCCTGCTCACCGAGACCGGACCCGGCACGCCCATGGGCGAATTGATGCGCCGATATTGGCAGCCGGTGGCTATTTCCGCCCAAGTCAAGGAAGACCCGATCAAGGTAAAAGTCCTCGGCGAGGACTTGATCGTTTTCCGAGATAAAAAAGACCGGCCGGGGCTCCTGCACAACCGCTGTTGTCATCGGGGGACGACGCTCTATTACGGCCGGGTCGAGGATGAAGGCATCCGCTGCTGCTATCATGGCTGGATGTTCGACGTCGAGGGCCGTTGCGTCGACATGCCCTGCGAGGCCGACAATGGTGTCGGCATTCGCGAAAAAGTCCGCCAGCCCTGGTACGAGGTGCAGGAACGTTATGGTCTTATTTTTGCCTATATGGGACCGCCGGAAAAACGCCCGGCGTTCACCCGCTGGAGCAATTTGGAGGACGTCCAGGAAGGCCAAAAACTGTTGCAGGTCGGCCCTGTCTTCGCATCCGGCGCGGACCGGTCGGTCGATTATATCGACTGCAACTGGTTGCAGCATTGGGAGAACACGCTGGACCCGTTCCACGTCCAGGTCCTCCACGCGACGTTTTCCACCGTTCAGTTCGTCGAGGAATTCGGCATCATGCCGACGGTCGATTGGGGCTCCGACGAACTCGGTGCGCACTATGTCGCTTACCGCGATCTGGAGGACGGCAGAAAGGTCGACCGGGTGACCTGCGTTTGGTGGCCCAACACCCGTAGCGTGCCGAGCGTCGAACTTAAACCCGGCCCCGGTCACAATCTCAGCTGGGTGGTCCCGCAGGACGACGAGACCTGCCGCAGCTTTGCCGTCTTCAAGGTACCCGAGGATTTTGAGATGGAGGGCGCCGAGGCGATTCCCGGAAAGAAATGGTCCGAGATGACCGAGGAGGAACACCGCCGCTATCCCGGCGACTGGGAGGCGCAGAGCGGGCAGGGGCCGATCTCGCTCCATTCCGAAGAACATCTGGCCGGCAGCGACGGCGCCATCCGCCTCATCCGCGCCGGGCTACGGGATCAGCTCAAAACCCTGGAAAATGGCGGCGACCCTGCCGGCGTCTTCTTCGACGACAAGGACGCCTATATGGAAGTGACGTCGGGGAATTTCTTCCACGATTAATCGCGCGTTGAGCTTACGCCTCCAGCCCGGCCATCAGTTCTTCCGGCGTGATCGGCAGTTCGATCTCTCTGCCTTGTTTGGCCGAGAGATCCATCGCCATGGTCATCATCAGATTGCGATGGCCCTCGGCAGCGGTCGCGTGGGGCGTCTTGCGGCCGGAATAGATGCGCTGGAACCAGCTGTTGGTTTCCTCCCGCATCGGCCCCCAGAGCGAACCACCCTGCATATCGCCGGGCGGGAAGCTGGTCAGGAAATCGACGTGACGTTCGACGTCGATCTTTAGGCCTTCCGGATTATAGGCCGGCCCTTGGGCATGTTCGGTCGCCAAAACGACATCGCGGTGGGTGTCTTCGATATCGATGATGCCCTCGGTGCCGACGATGCCGATCTCCAACCCGTAAACCGCGCCCGGCCATTCCTTGGGCAGCGCCCAGCAGATATTCATGCTGAACATCGCGCCGTCTTCCATGGTGAAGATGCCGAAGGTCGCATCCTTGGTGCCCATGTCGCGCATCACCGTGTCGTTGGACCGGGCATAGACGGACACCGGCTTGGCGGCGTCGCCCATGATCCAGAAACTCATATCCAGACTATGGGTGCCGGAAACCACCATCGGAGTGAGGTAGCGCCGGTCTTGGGTCAGCCGCACCTCACCGGTCGGCGCCATACGGTTCATGAAAGCGCGGGTGACAGCGGAGCGGAAGGTGCCGATTTGTCCGGAATCCACTTTTTCCTTAACTACCAGGAAGCGCCGCCGGAAGCGCTGGGTATAGCCGACAACGGCGTCGCAACCGGCGGCCTCGATGGCGGCCAGAACCTGCGCTGATTCCCGCGCGTCGGTCGCCAGCGGCTTTTCGATCATCATGGCATGACCCTGCTCGGCGGCGGCCAAGGTGGGTTCCACATGGGACCAGGTCGAAGACGCAATGATCACCGCGTCGACTTCCGGGCGGGCGATCAACTCCTTGAAATCGGTAGTGAAGAAATCCGCGTCGATATCGTCTTTCAATTTTTTGCCGAGGTCTTCATTGATGTCGCAAAGCCCGATCCAGCCAATGCCGGGAAAGTCTTTTGCCATGGTTGAGCGCATTCGTCCGACGACGCCGCATCCGACCACCGCAAGGCCGAGTTGTTTCATTTCTGCCATCTATTGTTTCTCCATCGACTTGGATCGGTAACCGGGCGTCCCGGACCGGAACCTGATTGAAAATTTATTAGGGCTTGGCGTGATTGCCGTTGCCGCGCCAGGCCACTTGGCCCGCCACCGGCGATCAAGAAATTTGTTTGTGATTGGACCGTCACGGAAGAACCTCGGAATCTCGCACGGGGCTAAGCTAGACTAACGATCCACGCTTACACAAACGGATCGTACGCCCATTGCAGCACCGCTTGGCGTTGCCGCGGTCGGCAGGCGACATCGCCGGGCTCACAATTTTTCCTGATCTGCGGCAGATGCCGGGCGCCGAACTGATACCAGCGGCGGATTTGAAAGGCATCCACGCCGGGCAGTCGCCGCCCCATGCTGTACCGGCAATACCATTGAAACCAACCGAGCGGGTCGTCGGTGGTAATCCAACCCTTTTCCTGCCACACCGCGCGGCTCTGTCCGGCGGCAACACCGAACCGGTTGAGGTCGGCGTCGAACCCGTTTGCGCTGAGATTGGCATTCGTAAACCACTCCGGCGGATACTCCGCAATATCGCCGTCAAAATAGGCCCCGCCGAACACACCGAGCTCAAGCATCTGTTGGGGAGAAAGCTCCGGTGCGAATTCGATGTCGCGCCTGGCTTTGGTTTTGGGGGATCGTGTCATAAAAGGAAATACGGACAGGTCGGCGCCTCGGATCAGCCGCTATGTGCAGCGCATCGCTAGGGGTTCGACGCTTTTGATCACCGCGTCTTGGTGAACTTGCAAACCATGATAACCCTGCCGTTCCATGGGCGGCAGGTAGGGGTCCTGCACGAGGGTGCGGATGCCGGACAGTTGTTCCATCACGGCCAGGCCGAAATAAGGCACCGAATAAATCGAATAGCCGCCTTCATGGCTCATGACGATCCGGCCGTCGCAGCAGTCGGCCGCGACATCCATCAGCATGCCGGTGAGGCGGCGGTAGAGCTCGCTGTTGGCCATCATCCGGCCGAGCGGATCCTGGCCGCCGGCGTCGAAGCCTGACGGCACGAAGATGAGTTGCGGCTTGAAGGTCCTGAGCGCCGGGCAGACCACCCGCTCGAAGGCCGCTTCGTATGCGCCGCGCCCCGACCCGGGCGGCAGGGGAATGTTGATGTTATAACCCTCA
Organism: Pseudomonadota bacterium; assembly: GCA_027592155.1. GTDB lineage: Bacteria > Pseudomonadota > Alphaproteobacteria > Rhodospirillales > UBA2165 > JAQCKY01. Next base: position 5,098 of record JAQCKY010000022.1, on the reverse strand, counting down.
CCGTCGCCGGCCCCAATGTCGCCGACGGCGCCTGACTCGAGGGGGAAACAGTTGTCCTGATGGATCGAGATGGTCAGCGCCCGGGGGTCATGCCAAAAGGCGCTCTCGGTGCCGTTGCCGTGATGGACGTCCCAATCGACAAAGGCGATGCGATCGAGGCCGCGGGCCTCCAGCGCATGCATGCCCGCCAAGGCCGCGTTGGCGAAGATGCAGAACCCCATGGCTTCGTCGGCGAGGGCATGATGGCCGGGCGGGCGGACCAGGGCATAGGCATTTTGGATGTCACCGTCGAGCACGGCGTCGACGGCCGCGATCACGCCGCCGGCCGCCAGCAACGCGATTTCGTATCCGTGCGGGCCGATATTCGTGGGAAAGCGCTTGCCGACATTACCGCCGCCCGACTCGCTGACGGCTTTGACCATCTTAATATGCTGCGGCGTATGGAAACGGCCCAGCGTCTCTTCTGTGGTCGGCCTCGCCGGAATCATCGTCAGCGCCTCGGAGAGACCGCTGACGTCGAGCAGGTTCTTGAACCGTCGTTTGGTCTCCGGGTCTTCCGGGTGAGCACTGGGTTGGATCGGGCTCTCGCTGCTCGGTATGCCGAAATAGGCGCCGCTTTGGTGCCACATATAGGTTTCGTGCCAGATAAAACCGGTCGCCATCATGGCCTCCTAGAACCCATCGCCCATTTCGGCAAAGGAGAGATCGAAGATGCGCAGCGCTTCGTCGATATTCTCCTGTTGGATCACCAGCGGCGGCGACAGGATGATTTTGTTGCCCTGGACCCGTGCCATCAGCCCTTCGCGCCGAAAGATGTTGCCGAGCTCGGTCGTATAGTCATGCCCGACCGGGAAAGGCTGTTTGGTCTCCCGGTCCAGCACCAAATCGATGCAGAGCATCAGGCCTTTTCCGCGCACGTCGCCGATGGCTTTATGGCGGGATTTGAGGTCCTCAAGCCCGGCCAGGAAATAGGTTCCTTGTTTTGCCGAATTGGCGGGCAGGTCTTCGTCCACGACGATTTTGAGGTTTGCGTTGGCTGCAGCACAAGCCAGGGGATGACCGCTATAGGTATAGCCGTGCATAATAGCCGCCATCGGGTTTTCCTTGTCCCAGGCTTTTGCGACGCGCGCGCCGACGGCGGTGGCACCCAACGGCACATAGCCGGAATTGATCCCTTTCGCGAGACACATCAAATCGGGTTTGAAGCCGAAGGTGCGCGAGCCGAACATGGTGCCGGTCCGCCCGAACCCGGTGACGATTTCATCGGCGATCAGCAGCACGTCGTGCTTGTCGCAAACGGCGCGTATCAGCGGCCAATAGTTCTCCGGCGGCACGATGACACCGGCGACCCCTTGAACCGGTTCGCCGACAAAGGCCGCGACCGTGTCGGGCCCCTGCATCTGGATTTCCCGGTCGAGCAAGTCGGCGCAAATCTCGCCGAGCTCGGCGGGGTCTTGCGTCCAGGGATTGCGGTAGAGGTCGGGATTTTGGATATGGGAGAAGCCTGGAACCATCGGCTCATAGGCCCGTTTCCAGGCCGTATTGCCGGTCGCCGACATGCCGCCGAAATGAAGGCCGTGATAGCCTTCTTTCAGGGAAATGAATTTTGTCTTTTCTGGCCGGCCCTCGAGCTTCCAGTAATGACGCGCGATCTTATAGGCGGTCTCGTTGGCGTCGGAGCCGCCCGACGAGAACATAACCTTGACGATATCTTCCTCGGCCAACATGTCGGTAAGCCGGACGGAAAGCTCAATCGACGGCGCATTGGTCGAGGCGCCGAAGGTGTTGTAATAGGCGAGCTTATCGAGCTGATCGATGATCGCCTGCTTCACCTCTGGCCGGTTATAGCCGACATTGACGTTCCAAAGCCCGGCGGTGCAGTCGAGATAGCGCTTTCCCGTATGGTCGGTGATGTGCACACCCTCACCGCCGGAGACGATGAGCGGAGGGCTCGCCGCCGATACCTTGGGGTCGATCATCGGATGCCATTGGCTCCTGGCATTATGCTCGATGATGAAGTTGTCGGCGTCGGTCGGCGTATTACCCATGACAATCTCGATCGGTTGCGGTGCGGTCAAACGGACTTCAAGATGAGAGCTTATAAGGGGCACCGCCGCTTTGCCAAGCAAGCCTGGCGGCCGCCCTATAGAAATTTTTCTGTCCCAACTTGCCGGGCGACGCGCGGGCCACTAGTCTTGCCGCCTAGCGAAGGGAATTAGGGGAATAAGGGGGAAATCGTGACAGAGGCCTCTATCGATGTGGACCCGCGGGGCGCCACCCCGGTTGCGCGCCTGATAACTCGGTTAAACGGCGCACTCGCAATGATCATGGCGGTGGTATTATTTGCCATGATGAGCTTGGTCACGGCCGACGTCATCGGGCGTAACTTCTTCAACACCCCCGTCAAAGGCGGATTTGAGATGGTCCAGTTCCTGTTGGCGATCATTATCTTTATCTCGTTGCCCCTGATTACCTGGGATAACGGCCATGTAACGGTGTCGATCTTCGAGGGCTACTTTAAGCGCCACTTCACGCATATTCAGCAGATCTTCGTCCTCTGCGTCAGCGCCGTTTCCCTCGCCGTCATCGGATGGCGCATGTGGGTCCAAGGCGAGGTGCTCGCCGAGGGCAAGCAGATTACCGGCTTTCTCGAATGGCCGATTGCTCCGATCGCCTATTTCATGAGCGCCTTAACCGCCCTGGCATTTGCGATCATTCTTGTGTTGATCGTGATGGCGCTGGCCGGAAAAGTGCTTCCGAGCTCGGCCCCCACCGAGTGAGTAGGCGGGAGTAGGAATAGATCATGGAAGTCGTCGTCCTCGGTTTTGTTGCGCTTTTCGTCCTTGTCTTTATCGGTGTTCCCTTAGGGTTTGGCCTGATGCTCGTCGGCCTCGGCGGATTTGCCGTCGTCCGGGGGATTGAGCCGGGCCTCGCCATGGCCGGGCAACAAATCCTTGATATCTCGACCAATTTCGGATTTTCCGTGCTGCCGCTCTTTATCCTGATGGGGGCCTTTGTGCATCGGGCGGGGCTCTCCGATGAGCTCTATGACGCCACCAATGCCTGGCTCGGGCATCGGCGCGGTGGGCTCGCCATGGCAACCGTTGCCGCCTGCGGTGGGTTTGCGGCGGTATCGGGATCATCCTTGGCGACGGCGGCGACGATGGCGAAAGTTGCCATGCCGGCGATGCGCAAACACGGTTATCAGGACAGCTTGGCCGCGGGATCAGTGGCCGCGGGCGGGACGCTCGGCATTCTAATTCCCCCGAGTGTGCCCATGGTGATCTACGGCATTTTGACCGAGACCGACATCGGTAAGTTGTTTATCGCCGGACTGCTACCGGGCATTTTGCTGACGGTTCTGTTTATCTTGTCAATTTCGGTTGCGACCTGGATAAAACCGGAAATCGGACCGCCCGGGGAAAAGAAAAGCTGGTCGGAACGGGGGCGGGTGCTGACCCGGGTCTGGGGGATCATTGCCCTCTTCGCCTTGGTTTTGGGCGGTATATTCTTTGGGTTCTTTACGCCGACCGAGGCCGCCGGTGTCGGTGCAATGGGGGCCTTCCTCTTTGCCTTGGCCCGCCGGGCCTTGGGCTGGAAGGAACTGTTCGAGTCGCTCGTCGATGCGGGCCGTACGACCGGGATGATCTTCGTGGTGGCGTTCGGCGCTTTGATCTTCTCCCAATTTGTCAGTCTTGCGGGGCTCGCCGACTTCCTTGTGACCAGCATTCAGTCCCTGGATGTCTCGGTGATCACCGTGATTTTGGTGATGTGCGCAATCTTGCTCGTCTTGGGCTGCGTGTTTGATTCCCTGGCGATGCTGCTGCTGACCGTGCCGATCTTCGTGCCGATCATCGAGCCCTTGGGCGTCGACCTGATTTGGTTCGGAATCGTGATGATTATCGTGGTGGAGATGGGGCTGATCACGCCCCCCATCGGGATGAATGTCTTCGTCGTGAAGTCAGCGATCTTCGATGTCGATCTCTGGGCAATCTATCGCGGCGTCTGGCCGTTTATCCTGGCGATGATTGTCTGCCTGGTTTTGATCATGATGATCCCCCAGATCGCGACCTGGCTGCCGTCCTTCGTAAAATAGGGGTTAGGAGTCGGACTCCGTGTTCTCCTGGCCGTAATAATTCTCCCCGAACTTGATCGGGTCCCGGCCGGTCGCCTTACGATGGGCGTTGGTATCCCGTAGGGAATAGACGCAGCCGCAATATTCCTGTTGGTAGAAGTTTTCGTCCTTGGAAATCTCGATCATCCGCTGGGCACCGCCCTTTTTGCGCCAATTGTGGGTCCAATAGCTGAGGCCGTCATAGCGTGCGGCGGCCCGCTCCCCGCAGCCGTTAATCTGGTTGATATCCTTCCAGCGTGACGTGCCGAGGGTGCTGGTAAAGACACTATAGCCGTTCTCGACGGCATATAAGGCGGATCGTTCAAACCGCATATCGAAGCAAAGGGTGCAGCGGTGCCCGCGCTCCGGTTCCATCTCGAACCCTTTGACCCGTTCGAACCAGTTATCTTTGTCATAGTCGAGATCGACAAACCCAACGCCGAGTTTGTCGGCGTGGCGTTTGTTTTCATTTTTGCGCAGTTCGTATTCCCGAACTGGGTGAATGTTCGGATTATAGAACAACACCTCATACTCGATGCCCGATCGTGTAACTTCATTCATGACGTCGCCGGCGCAGGGCGCGCAGCAGGAATGCATCAAGATCTTGGTGGACTGATCCGGTGTCGTCAGTTTTGGCCGGTCTTCCGACATTTGGTTTGGGCTTTCAGGTTGCCGTCATAATTCCGCCGCGAAAATAGACGATGTTGTTGAGGATACCAAGCCGGGGATAGAGAAAAGGAATGTCGATTCAAATATTATATTATATATCAATGTATTATCTATGATTATATCAAAAACAGTTAATTAAATAAGGTCAATGAAAACTCTGGCATTCCAGCTGTCTAAATATAATTAATCAATAATAGTATAAAAATAAAATATTGCTTCGGGGCTATAGCCTTAAGCGAGTGCAGTGGTAGGTGACTAGAGGCTCTATTCGAAAGGAAACATTAAGTATTTCGCATACAATATTGAATTTGAACG
>JAQCKY010000021.1 GCA_027592155.1 Pseudomonadota bacterium | reverse complement strand
ACATCCCACAGTGTAGCCGCCATGACGACGCTAGTGGCGGCATTGCAGCATATAGGGAGAGCTCCATAACCTAGCGAGAGGCAGAGGGGACATTTTCAACGAAAATTTCAAGCAGGCGCCGGATAAAAGAGTCCGTCTTGTTCAGTTTCTCTTCAAACATTCTCTTGTTCACGATGATCAGCGTGGTCATTTCGGTCGCCCGGGCCGCCGCCATCCGCGGCACCTCGTCACTATCTAACCCCTTAAAGATGTCAACGTTACCGGCCTGCACGACCTAGGCACAACTGCCGGCGTCTCCCAGTCTGAAGATAGATTGACCTTCCTGGTATATCTTGCGTTCGACAATGGTATCGGCCATGACTTTGCACCCGCAATCTCAGCTTAGAACCCAGCAGCGTGGCGAAGGTATTGTACGGCATGGAGGTGTCATTTGGCACGTGCGGAACACATGTGTCGTTAAGCAAATACGATCGCTTGAAGCCATCTGATGAGGAGACTATCCGCCAATGAAGTGGCCGAGAGAGTATCCACCACGCCCGATTGTCGCGGTCGGTATTGTCATCTGGCGGCAAGAACAGGTCCTTCTAGTCCGCCGCAACAGGCCACCGCGTATGGGCGCCTGGAGCCTTCCGGGTGGCGCGCAGAAGGTAGGCGAATCCGTGTTCGAGGCGGCCGAGCGGGAAGTGATGGAAGAAACAAGCTTGACCATCCGTGTCCTCGGGCTTGTCGATGTGGTCGATTCAATCCGGCGCGATAATGAAGATCGCGTTCAGTATCACTACACGCTTGTCGATGTGGTGGCTGAATGGCTCTCTGGCATACCGAATGCCCAGACCGACGTATCTGATGCCGCCTGGTTCGACGTCGCGTCGATTTCGGCCCTCGGCATGTGGTCGGAGACCAACCGGATTATTGAGGAATCGGCACGAATTCGGCAGGCTTTTTCGGAATCTTGCTAACGTCGCGGGGCAGCGGATCATCCGTTCCGACCGTTGCCTTGGACGCCTCCTCGCCTTGCAGCATTTGCGACAGGATGCGCCGCGCGGCATTGCGGGCCCGCAGCCGGAAGAAACCCGCCCGCATGTCGGGATGGTAAAGTATTTTCAATAGCATTCGATCATGGTCTGGAATCGTTAGCAGATTATCATGATCGCTGAACAACGATGGTTGGAATAGATCACTGTCATTGGGCAATCCCAGGCTCTGCGTGATTTCTTCCAGAAGACAGTGATTTATGGCTTGGTCATCCCGCATTCGATTAACGACAATATCGCTGCGGACGAGCAGATGCTCCCGGCTGATCGAGACAAAATAACAGCCCCGGCTCTGGGCCATCTGCCACAACAGTTTCAGATCAACCCCTTTGATCCGCACGGTTGCCATTTCCTCCGGCGCGACAAAGTGGATAACGATATTACCGGCATCCTCCCCCTGACCGAGGATATCCATCTTCAAACCGGTGATCCGGGAAAGAAGCGCGATATGGTTCTTGACGGTCTGGCGGTGACGTTCGGCCCCGCCGCCCTGCAGGCTGACGCGAATATCCGTGTCCCACTTGGATACCGAATGCGATGTAGCACTAGGCTGAAACTCGCGGTCAAACACGACGGTTTCAAAATAATCGAGCAGGCGTTGCTGTAGGGCAGCCGCAGAAAGCGCTGAATCGCGTAGCGGTGGTCCTGCGGCCGCAGCATCCGAGAGTGACGCCGTCAACGCCAATCCGATAAAAAGGCATACACAGAGCGCATGGCACGCGCCAGCAGCACGCGCTTTCAAAAATTTTCTCGGAAATTTCCAACCATTTTTGCCGTGGCTTAGCGCCATCTGATCCCTGCCTTAGCGTTTGGCACCGACCTCTTCCGTACCGCTTATTGACCAACTGCGCAACATGGCGTCCGCTATTGGCCGATAAGTTGAAAATCGTTCTTCAGGGGCGGCGTACGAAAAAATGTGAGCTACCGGCTGTACTGGATTGGGCAGAACAACGACCCAGGCTGCAAATCGCTGGCCGTTCCAGGCGTAATGCGCGAGGAATTCCTGTCCCAATAGCCGAACCCCGCCACGATCATAGGCAAAGGGTTTTTCTTCGGCGTATGTCAGGGATGTGGAATCTGCCGCCAGTCGGGCTCGGTGCTCGTCAAAAGCGATCTCTGCCGCCACCGCCGGCCCGGCGACGCCCGGTGGACTGACATTCTGCGTGGTGATCGTTGCAAAATAGGCGTCTGTCCCCTCGCGGCCGCTGAACAAGGCCGAGAACTCACCGTTTTGGGAAACGATCCAATCCGCCGGATAGCCTATCGAATAGCCTAGTAGCGGGTCGGAAAACACCTGGGCCAGGGACGCCAAGGAGCCACCGGGGGGAATCGCCTCGACCTTAGAGGGCCGATCAGCCGGAACTTCGTCGGGCCGGGTGCCAAAACTGGCCAGAATGGCATGAATCTCGCCGCCCCGGTCAGCAAAGACTTCTGGGGGGGCTGAAACAAAAATTACGAAATCCGTGTGTTGGCCACGGGCGATTATCGTTTGCCAGCGTGTTCGCGCAGCATCATAGATCAGCTCGAGCGCCGGCAGCCCACCGATCCTGGCTGTCCGTTCACTGACTTTTTTGTTCCATGCGAGGTTTTCACCCAAGTAGCGATCTTCGAGCCTCGAAATCATTCCTCTAAAATCAATCTCCCGGTTGGCCGCCCCGGTCTGCACCGTCAGAATCCAGCCATTGCGGGAAACGGCCTTTACCGCCACCGGTCCATCGCCGGAACGAATATCCACGTCAGCTGGCAATGTCAGCGTAAAAAGTCCGTCGGGATGGACGAACCGCTTGGTTTCCTGCTGCGCATGGGCAGGCATACCTGCCACCGCTAGAAAGAGTGCCAGCCAGGCAGCGGAAATTCCGAACACGCGCGTGGCCATGAAAATTCTCCTGAGATCGATCCGTCCAGAGTACGCGCAGGGTCATTACTCAATCCTTGCCGTGACAATCAATTTTCACGTCCCTTGCCGTGACAATCAATTTTCACGTCACGTTGTGGCATTCCGCGAGACGATGACGATCCTCCGCTCCCGTCGGGTGATATTTTCCACTCGAAAACAAGTTCATCAATATCTCGCCACTTCGGCAAAACGCACTGTTGTTGCCAACGGCGATCAATTGCTGGCACGCACAAACACATCACGGCAAATACCGAATTCCCAAAGATTTATTGTAGTTTTGCAGCAGACCACTCAAAGCCAGCGTACGAAAACTTCATGCTTGAACAATATTTCCGGATCAGAATGTTTTTGTTTGCGATAGATAGTATATTTTAGAATTATTACATAGTATAAATATAGTAATTGATTTTTCTATCCTATTGACACGCAATCTACGTAAATGTAAAATAATATATATTACTCAACAATTAGAACGACGGTCGCCCTTAGTGACGTCGAGTCCCGCAGCGGGGCCATATCGGCCAATGCAAATTTACTTACCTATTGCCGAGATGTCCGTGAACATCTTAGTCATCTTGGGTATGGGAGGCGTCGTCGGGCTGGTCTCAGGGCTATTCGGTGTTGGCGGCGGTTTTCTCATGACGCCGCTGCTCATCTTTATCGGCATTCCACCCGCCGTCGCGGTGGCAACCGAAGCCAATCAGATCGTTGCCGCATCGGTTTCCGGCGTCTTGGCCCACTGGCGCCGCGGCAATGTTGATTTCCGAATGGGCGTGATGCTGTTGATCGGTGGCATCGTTGGCTCAGCATTTGGCGTATGGCTCTTTACACTGCTGCGCGAGCTGGGGCAGATCGATCTCGTTATCCGGCTGTCCTTCGTTGTTTTCTTGGGAACCATTGGCCTGCTCATGCTTTGGGAAAGTACGCGGACAATCCTGCGACGGCGCCAGCACATTCCCACCAAGCACCACCACCACAACTGGCTGCATGGCCTACCGTTCAAGATGCGCTTTCGCAAATCCCGCCTCTATATCAGCGCGCTCCTACCCCTTACCGTTGGCCTCATCGTTGGCGTTCTTTCGGCGATCATGGGGGTTGGCGGCGGCTTCATCATGGTGCCGGCAATGATCTATGTACTCGGCATGCCGACGTCTATCGTTGTCGGTACGTCGCTTTTTCAGATTATCTTCGTTACGGCCAACGTCACCGTCCTGCAGGCGGCAACCAACTACACAGTGGATATCGTTCTTGCCCTGCTGTTGTTGATTGGCGGTGTGGTTGGGGCGCAAATTGGCGCCCGATTCAGCAATCGCCTCCCCGGAGAACAATTGCGTGGCCTGCTGGCACTGATGGTTATCGCAGTCTGCATTAAGCTTGTGTTCGACCTCATTGCCGTTCCGGTCGATCCATACAACATAGCCGAGGCGCTCAGCCTCTGATGCCACACCTGACTCGATTTTCCTGCAGCATGTTTTTTTGCCTGGGTATCACACTCGCCGGGGGGACTTCTCGGGCCGTAGCCCAGGGGGATTTGGTTGTCGACCTGTCGGAGAAGGTTGTCGCCATCACGACCGGATTCGTCGGATCGAGTCTGCTGTTATTCGGCTCCGTCGAAGCGCCAGGCGAGATCGTCGTGGTTGTCAACGGACCCCGAACCGATGTGGTTGTCCGGCGCAAGGAGCGCGTTGCCGGCATATGGATGAATCGTTCACAGATGGAATTCAGCCGGGTCCCGGCATTTTATGCTATCGCCAGCAGCCAACCGTTGGAGAGCATTGTACCTGCGGAACAGCGTGAACGCCTTCAGCTTGGGGCCAATTACCTTCATTTGCCGGCCACGGACCCGACGACGCCCTTGGATGAAATCCAAAAATTTCGCGATGCCCTTATCCGCGGACGGCAGCGCCAGGAGCTCTACCAGGCAACGCCCGCAACCGTAACATTTGTCGGCGGCAAACTGTTTCGCACCGATATCTGGTTTCCATCAACGGTTGCTGTCGGCACCTACCGTGTTGATGTCTATCAATTCCGCGCGGGAAGCGTCGCCAATGTCCGGCATACCAATGTTTCGATCCGTAAAACCGGTGCCGAAGCGGAAATTTATGAATTCGCCCATAGCCGTGGACTCGCCTACGGCATCCTTGCCGTCCTTATTGCGGTGATGGCAGGATGGTTGGCGAATCTGATGTTCCGTCGCACCTAGGTCAACCATGTCCGACCAAGATGTAAAACGCGAAGCGCCGAAACGGCCAAGAACGTTTTTGTGCGTTGTCGATGAAAGCGAAGAGCTCACACAGGCTCTGCGCTTTGCCTGCCAGCGCGCCAACAATGCGGGTGGGCGGGTCGCCCTGCTCTATGTAATCGAACCGGCGGAATTCCAGCATTGGATGGCCGTCGGCAACCTGATGCTGGAAGAGCAGCGCGAGAAAGCTCAAGAAATGGTTCAGGTGGTTGCCTCGGTAGTCAACGCCCGTACCGGCAAGACGCCCATTATCTATATTCGTGAAGGCAAATTGGTCGAGGAACTCATTACCCTGATCGACGATCCTGACGCCGGCATTTCCCTGCTGGTCCTCGGTGCCGCCACAGGCCCCGAGGGACCGGGACCGATGATCTCCACGTTGGTTCAAAAAATGGCCGGGCGGCTCCACGTTCCCGTCACCATCGTTCCGGGCAACATGACCGACGAGGATCTTGACGCCATCACCTGACGGCCGCAGCTTCCCCGGCAATCGCCTGGTGCAGGGCTTCGATATTTGCGCGATAGTCCGCGGTGCGGAAAACGGCGCTGCCGGCAACCAGCACGTCGGCACCCGCCGCGACGACGGCCGCTGCCGTATCCGCATTGATACCGCCGTCAACCTCGAGCTCAATCGGCCTGTCCCCGATCATGCTTCGAACCCGACGGATTTTCTCCAGTTGCGATGGCAAATACGACTGCCCGCCGAACCCCGGATTGACCGTCATGATCAAGACCAGATCAACCTTGTCGAGCACATACTCGATGACCGATTCCGGCGTACTGGGGTTTAGCGACACGCCGGCCTTTTTGCCCAAGCCGCGGATCACTTGCAGACTACGATCGAGGTGCGGACCAGCCTCGGCATGGACAGTGATGATATCGGCGCCCGCTTCGGCGAATGCCGACAGATAGGCATCGACCGGCGCTATCATTAAATGACAATCGAAAGGCTTATCGGTATGTGGTCGCAAGGCTTTTATGACCATCGGCCCAATCGTGATGTTGGGCACGAAATGTCCATCCATCACATCGACATGGACATAGTCGCAACCGGCCGCATCGATGGCCCGCACTTCCTCGCCTAGACGGGCGAAGTCCGCCGACAGGATCGACGGCGCGATCCGCACCGGGCGGCCAGCCATCAACCCACCCGCACTCACTTTTTCGCCGCCGCCTTTTCCATGGCGGGCCGATAGCTGCCCTTGCAGGCAGCGCTATTGAGACGGGCGCGCTTCAGCAATGAACTCTGGGCGGCAGGTACATTTTTCGTTATGCCCTTCCAGGCCTTGAGCGGTCCTTCCTGAAGTGCACGCCCATAGGAGAAGCTGAGCTTCCACGGGCTTGGCCCCATGGCGTTCATGGCGTTCAGGTTGGCCGTTGCATCCTGCATGCTCTGGCCGCCGGATAGGAAGACGATACCGGGGACAGCGGCCGGAACCGTGCGCCGGAAACATTCAAGCGTACGCTCGGCAATCTCTTTGGCACTTGCCTGTTTGGCGCACTTCTTGCCTGAAATTACCATGTTGGGCTTCAGCAGAATGCCTTCCAACGGCACACCTTGAAGATTGAGCTCGTTGAATACAGCGGCCAGGACCTGCTCCGTGACCTCCTGACAGCGGACGATGTCGTGGCCACCGTCCATCAGCACTTCAGGTTCGACGATCGGCACCAACCCGCCCTCCTGACAGATGCGCGCGTACCGCGCGAGGGCATGGGCGTTGGTGTGGATGGCATAGGGGCTGGGAATGTTGCGGCCGATGTCGATCACCGCGCGCCACTTGGCAAACGTCGCACCCAGTTTGGCATATTCGGCGACGCGTTCGTTGAGGCCATCCAATCCTTCGGTCACGGTCTCGCCCGGCGCACCGGCCAACGGTTTGGCCCCGGCGTCGACCTTGATCCCCGGCTGAATGTTTTTAGCCTTCATCACACGGACCAAGGACATACCGTTCGCAGCCTTTTGGCGGATCGTCTCATCGTAAAGAATCGCACCGCTGACGAATTTTACGACGCCCTTGGTGCGAAATAGCAGTTCGCGATAATCGCGTCGGGAATCAGCAGTCGAGACAACGCCAATACCGTCAAAACGATTCTTGATCGTCCCGGTGCTCTCATCCGAGGCCAGAATTCCGCGATGGTTCGCGACCAGCGACCGGGCTGTTTTTGCAAGCTTTTCAATATTCATGGAACCCCTCCATATTCGGACAATCCTTGACCGCATCTTACCTTATTCCCACTGCGGGGTGGGCAGAGACGGGGCCCCTAAACGCCAAGCCCTTTTCGCGCCGCGGCAGCTACGGCCTGCGCCGTAATGCCAAAATGTTCGTAAAGTTCGTTGGCTGGCGCCGACGCACCAAAACCTTTCATGCCGACGAAAGCGCCATTTTCGCCTAGATAACGATGCCAGCCGAAATCAACGGCAGCCTCGACAGCAACCCGTATCGTGCCGGGGCCAAGGACTTGTTGGCGATAGGCCGCATCCTGCGCGTCGAACAATTCCCAGCAAGGCATGGAAACAACCGCGGTTGGCACGCCACCCGCCTGCAAGTCATCCCGTGCCGCCATGGCCATCGATACTTCGGATCCGGTCGCCAGCAAGGTAACCTGGCGTGCACCGCCATCGGCCTCGGCCAGCACGTAGGCACCGCGGGCAGAAGAGTTCTCGGCTGCCTCGTCGCGCAGGGTCGGAACACCCTGGCGGGTCAATGCCATGGCTGACGGTCCATCACGCCTCGTCAGCGCCAACGCCCAGCATTCGGCGGTCTCCACCGCGTCCGCGGGCCGAAAGACATGGAGGCCCGGGATGGCGCGCAATGCCGCTAGGCTTTCCACCGGCTGATGGGTTGGGCCGTCCTCGCCAAGACCAATGGAATCATGAGTCAGGACGTGAATAACGCGCTGCCCCATTAATGCTGCCAGCCGAATGGAAGGGCGCATATAGTCAGAAAATACAAGGAAGGTGCCGGAAAACGGAATGAACCCACCGTGTAGGGCTATTCCGTTCATCGCCGCAGCCATGCCGTGTTCACGAACGCCATAGTGGATATAGTCACCACCGAATGCATCCGGCCCGACCGGCGTGGACGCCGAAGTTCTGGTATTGTTGGAACCCGTTAAGTCAGCGGAACCGCCGATCATTTCCGGGATGGCCAAACACAGAACCTCTAGCGCCTCACCCGATGCCTGCCGCGTCGCCCACTTTGGCTTCTCGGCAATAACGCGCTTGATATGAGCATCGAGAACCGATTGCCAGCCGGCCGGCAACTCGCCGGCCTCGGTGCGTTCGAATGTCGCGCGATTGTCGGCATCTTGCGCCTCCAGGCGCTGTTGCCATGCGGTCCGCGCCGATGCGCCCCGCAATCCCGCAGTGCGCCAGCACGCCACAATGTCGTTGGGAACGGAAAAGGGCTGATAAGGCCACCCTAGTTCCTCGCGCGCGCCGGCAATTTCCTGCTCACCGAGCGGCGCGCCATGGGTGGCAGCCGTACCGGCTTTTGATGGCGCGCCATAACCGATGACCGTCCGGCAAGCAATCAAGGAGGGTCGGTTTGCCTTCTTCGCTGCCTCGATGGCCTTGGCGATAGCGTCGGGGTCATGGCCATCAACCGCGGACGTTTCCCAACCGCACGCCGAGAAGCGCGCCAATTGATCGTCCTTGACGGTCAGTGCGGTGTCGCCATCGATACTGATACGATTGTCGTCCCACAGCACGATCAGCTTACCCAGCCCCAAATAGCCGGCCATCGAAATGGCCTCGTGGCTGATACCCTCCATCAGACAGCCGTCACCGACAAAAACGTATGTATGGTGATCGACCAGATCATCGCCAAAACGGGCATTGCGCATGCGCTCGGCCAACGCCATGCCAACCGCATTGGCGAGGCCCTGTCCCAGCGGCCCGGTCGTCGTCTCAATGCCAGCCGCATGGCCGTATTCCGGATGACCGGCGGTGCGCGATCCGAGCTGCCGAAACTTCGACAGTTCCTCCATGCTGATATCCGCGTATCCGGTCAGATGCAGCACGGCATACAGCAACATTGACCCGTGACCGTTGGACAGCACGAAACGGTCGCGATCGGGCCAGTCCGGATTGGTCGGATCGAATTTGAGAAAACGGGAAAACAGTACCGTCGCCACGTCCGCCATGCCCATGGGCATGCCTGGGTGTCCCGAATTGGCTTTCTGCACCGCGTCCATGGCCAGGAACCGTATAGCGTTGGCCATGTCGGCATGTCCGACCCGTGGCCCATCCGCGGGCTGCCCTGTCGGCAATTGTACATCCGGCGACTGGGGGCGAGCGACCGTCATCGGAATCTCTCCTGGCGGAACTGTCATTGGGCGGAAACCGGAGCCATCGTTACCGACGGACGGGCCGAGTCATAGCACAGGCGGACGGGCAGGTCATCGCTCAACTTGGTACTGTGGCGCGACAATTTGCCGACTGCGCATTCACGGCTGCCCAAACCATCCGCTAGGCAGCGCCGCGTTGTGTGTGCAGCTTGTATTCATCGTGTATTTTCCCCAGCTGCGCAGCCGTACCGGCACCTAGCAGGTTATCGATCTGTTCCGGTCCCTCTTCTTCACTGAGGACAGCAAAAACGTCGGCAAACAAGGTGGTGAATACCAGATTGAAGTGTCCTTCAGTGAAGATATCGCGGCCGTCATAACCGCGGTTATCGCGAAGGGTTTCAGCGATCACCGTATTGACGATACCCATAAAGTTCCGCTTGCCGCGGGTAAAGTTCGTAAACTTGAGCAAGATGTGGGTGAGGACGGAATAGGAAAACGCCAAGTACTCTTCATTCTCCTGTATCGTCTTCCAGATAACAGCATCGTCGTCGGATCCGATTTTCTCCAACACATCGCGCGCCTTGGGATTTAGTTCGTCATACAGTTCCTCGCCCAGCAACATGAGGAGGTACTCGTCAAACCCTCGCAGAAATGTGCGCGGTATGATCTCGCGTCGCCCCGTGTGACTGCTGAGTAAGTGCGATATCTTTCCGGCAACAAGGCGCAGGACAAATTTGGTGCGCCGTTGAGACGGTCCGCGCTCTGTATCGGCTTTGGTATCAGCTTCGTTAAGAGCGCGTGCCGTTGCCGCATCCAAAAAGACGTTGGCTCCGTCAGCCTTATTTAGCGCCTCGCGGGCGGTCGCGGCCGCCTCACCGGTACCGATAAAGCTTGCCTCTATGGCCATTGAAAGCGGTACGAGTAGTTTCTGGTCGCGGCTGGACGCGTTGCCCGGGGCGCGTCGAATCGATTCGACAGCAGACAACATGGTCCCGCAGAGTTCGGAGATTTGCTCGTAGGCTGTCCCAGCCATACGCTTGCTAATATCTTCCACGATCTCGTGGAGGGTTCGAAGATCCCGGTTAACATCATCATTGTCTGTACCAACAGCCTGCGCGGGTGCAAGCTGATCGACCATTTGTCTGATCCGCTCCACATGGCGATCGATTTTCTGCTCATTGATGGTGCTGAGCGCAGCCTCTATGGCGCTGTGCAGTTCTTTTGGCTCGCTCGCACCGACCAAGCTCCTGATCTTGAGGCGATTGGGCACATGAACCAACTTTGTCTTATTGGGCCGTTGACTAGCCCGGTGCCGATCAGGGCCAATATAATCGCTGGTGACAACAAAAGGTTTCCGATTGGCACTCAACGTGCGGATGCGATTGAGCAAAAGTTCGGAAGACAACGGCTTTGTAAGGAGATCATCAGCACCGGCGTCGATTACACGCCTAACCAAGTCAGGCGTCGGCGTCCATGTCGTGGCGATAACCGGAAGAAACGGATCGCAACCGGCCCGTTGGTGGCGCATGTCGCGAATCCACTGACATATATCGCCGTCTTCCATATCGGTTTCGCAGATTAAAAGATCGGGTCCCGGTGCCTCGGTGCATTTTAGGAGTTCATAAAAACTGCCCGCCGAGCGCGTGCTGCGAAAGCTGCTATTTTGCAGGATGCTTCTGATACTATCGCGCGAGCCGCCATCAGGATCAACAAACAGCACATTTACCTGATCAAAGCGAAATTCAGCCATACCCTACGCTCTAAACCTATGCTCGAATTCGCCGACAATACGGAAAATCGAAAACCAACTTTGCAGAATCCAATTTGATCGCCACGAATGCTAGCGGAGTTCGTGACAGCCTTCCAGAGGAACCGCAGAAAACCTCATATAACGCCATGCAAACACATATTTTGATATGAACGCAGAAGGAAGCTGATTCAGGACAACAGAAGACGCGCATGGAGAATGCGTGATTGGATCACCCGTGCTAGTGGATAGATTCTAACATATGCTACCCATAGGATCGCGTATCGCGGTTTCCCGGCAGGAGAGGGCG
>JAQCKY010000020.1 GCA_027592155.1 Pseudomonadota bacterium | reverse complement strand
ACCCTCTATGGGGTGGGTTACCGGTATCGTGAAGTAAGCGACCGGGCCGCTTGAATGTCGTGACGGATCCCGAGACGCCCGTCCATCCCGAGAAGGACTCTCGACGGGACCGTTCAAACACCTCTCGACGGCGGCGGCAAAAATTTTCACCGATCACCCGCCGCATCCTGGCCGTCAATATATTCGCCTTGGCCGTCCTGGTGGTTGGGCTTTTGTATGTCGGGCAGTACCGGCAAGGCCTGATCGATGCGGAGATCGCGGCATTGACCTCGCAGGCGGAGCTGTTTGCCGCGGCGCTCGGTGAATCGGCGGTTGGTGCGGAAGGTTCCGAACGTCAGCATCTGATTGCCGACGCGGCCCGCCAGATCGTGCGCCGTCTTTCCGCGACAACACGGACCCGGGCTCAATTAATTTCGACGGATAAACGTCTGGTTACCGACAGCCAGAAACTCACAGGTCCGGGAGGCGAGGTCGTCGTCGAGGAATTGCCCCCGCCGAGCGAAAACGGGACGACCTCGCAATTTTTCCTGACGGTCTCGAACAAAATGACGAGTTGGTTCCGCCAGCCACAGGTTAAAGGCACAGATACAAAAGCAAACGTCCCCGTGTGGGAATTCTCGGAAACGAAACTGGCTTTGGCAGGGGAACAAGGCAGCGGTGTTCATCTGGACGATAAGGGCGGCATGGTTTTGAACGTTGCGGTACCGGTTCAACGTTACAAACAAGTCCTGGGTGCCTTGACGCTTTCCACGGATCTTCGGCGTATCGATGAGGCTGTTTTTCAGGTCCGCCTGGATATATTGAAGGTCTTTGGGGTGGCACTCCTGATCACCGTGTTGTTGTCGGTCTATCTTGCCGGAACGATTGCCCGACCGGTAAGGCGGCTTGCCGTTGCGGCAGAACGGGTGCGCCGTGGATTGAGCCGGCAATATACAATTCCCGATTTTGCGGGGCGCCAGGATGAGATCGGCGATCTCGGGGGTGCTCTCAAGGATATGACCGAGGCGTTGTGGGACCGTATGGATGCCATCGAACAATTTGCCGCAGATGTTGCCCATGAGATCAAGAATCCTCTGACGTCGTTACGCAGTGCCGTGGAGACCGCGGCGCGTGTTGACGATCCCGCGCAACAAAAAAAGTTGATGGCGATTATTCAGGACGATATTTCCCGTTTGGACCGGCTAATCAGCGATATATCCCATGCCTCCAGGCTCGATTCTGAGCTGTCTCGGGCCGAATTGGCGCCGGTGGATATATCCGCCATGCTTTCCAATTTGGTCGATATGCATCAGTCGACCCGGGAAAAGAACGATCCCGAAATTCTGTTCGATGGACCATTCGAAGGTGTCCTTATGGTCATGGGTCAGGAAGATCAGCTGATCCAGGTGATCCGGAATTTGATTGGTAATGCCGCGAGCTTTAGTCCCGCCGGTGGCCATATTAGAATTTTAGCGTCAACTCAAGAGGACGCGGCGGATGACGGTGTGAAAATCTTCGTTGAAGATAACGGACCGGGAATCCCATCCGGGATGGAGGAGGCCATTTTTGAGCGGTTCTATCAAG
Organism: Pseudomonadota bacterium; assembly: GCA_027592155.1. GTDB lineage: Bacteria > Pseudomonadota > Alphaproteobacteria > Rhodospirillales > UBA2165 > JAQCKY01. The sequence continues at coordinate 10,185 of JAQCKY010000020.1, read as the reverse complement.
AACGTCCGGCCGACGAGAAATTCGGGACCCATTCCGGGCTCGGCCTCAGTATCTCAAAGCAGATCGTTGAAGCTCATGGGGGAAAAATTTGGGCGGAAAATATTGTAATGGATGATGGAACCATTAGCGGTGCCCGGTTTATTATCCGTCTGCCGCAGCAGGAAAAATCGGCGGCAAAAAAAGCCTCGGAGAAGAAACCAGGGCCGGCCAAGCGGGCTGCTGCGTAACGAAGCGGAAACTTCATGGTTCTCATTCATGGTACTTGTGTCGATCTGGACGGTGCCGGATTGCTGATCCGGGGGCCCTCTGGCAGCGGTAAATCAGATCTTGCGGTAAGATTGATCGACGCGGGTGCGCGGTTGGTTGCCGACGATCAGGTTGCTCTCGAAGTGCGGGACGGCACTCTCGTGGCCTCGGCGCCTGCGAAACTTCGAAATTTGATCGAGGTGCGGGGGCTCGGCGTTGTCCCACTCGACGCGGTTGAGGAAACGTCGATCCGATGGGTGGTTGACTTAAAACCCCTGGATCAGATTGAACGGATGCCGGAGGCCCGGATATGCAACTTGGAGGGGATTGAAATTCCCTGCATGGATATCGCGCCATTTGAGGTATCGTCCGTTGCGAAACTGCGCTTGGCGCTACGTCAGACCGGTGGCATTTTGGGCTAAGAGCCGAAATTGCTGATGGCCAGACAGCGGGCCGGATAAATACATAGGCAAATATCGTGAACGCGGAGACGACAACGCGAATCCTCTTGGTGACAGGCCTGTCAGGCGCCGGAAAGACATCCGCCCTCAAGGCGTTGGAGGATATGAATTGGGAGGCGATTGATAATGTGCCTCTGTCGTTGCTCAGGAATTTGGTCGCCACCGGCCATGACGTGCAGCTCGGGCAAGGCTCCCAACGTCTGCTTGCGATCGGTGTCGATATTCGCACACGGGATTTTGCCGTGGATGCATTTCTCCAGCGTTATGACGAACTGGTGGCGGCTGGGGATGCCGAGGTTCAAATATTGTTCCTCGATTGCGACGATGAGGTGCTGCGCCGCCGCTACGAAGAAACCCGCCACCGCCACCCCCTGGCCATCGACCGACCGGTGGCGGACGGCATCGCACGAGAACGCCAATTGATTTCTCCGCTGCGAGATCGCGCCGATCTCGTGGTCGATACGACAGGGATGATTTTGGGGACGCTGAAGCAAACGCTTGAAGAGCACCTTTCCGCTACCGGTACTTCAGAACTTGTCTTGTTTGTTACTTCATTCTCCTTTCGGAAAGGCTTGCCCCGCGAAGCGGATCTTGTTTTCGATGTTCGCTTTTTGTTGAACCCCCATTATGATGCGGCGCTGCGCCCCTTGACCGGACGCGACGGGGCGGTCGCGGAATACATCATGGCCGATGACGGATATCGGACCTTTTTTGACGGATTGACGGCCTTGCTTTCACCATTGCTTCCCCGCTACAAGGCGGAAGGAAAAAGCTATTTGACCATTGCTTTTGGCTGTACCGGCGGACGGCACCGATCTGTCTTATTGGCGGAACAGCTCGCGGCGTGGTTGGAAACCGGCGGGCAGCGTGTACAACTGCATCATCGGGATTTGGGTCCGGGTTCGATCGATCCGGCGGTCCCAGCCCAGGAGAAAGACAAACCATGATCGGCATCGTGCTTGTCACTCACGGAAAATTGGCGGTGGAACTTCTCAACGCCCTTGAGCATGTCGTCGGCCCTCAAGCCAACGCGGAAGTCGTTTGTATCGGCCCTGACGACGATATGGAAAAACGACGGGCGGAGATTTTGGACAGCATCACCAATGCCGATGAGGGTGACGGGGTTATTTTGTTGACTGACATGTTTGGCGGCACGCCGTCAAATTTATCCATTTCGGTTATGGATCGCTGCAATGTGGAGGTGCTGGCGGGGGTTAATCTGCCGATGCTGGTAAAGCTCGCCAGCGTCCGGGAGACCGATTCGTTAATGGATGCCGTGATCAAAGCGCAAGATGCGGGCCGAAAATACATCAATGTCGCGTCACAACTGCTCGAGCAGGATGGCGACGGCTAACCGCCTCGTTTCACGCCACGCTCTGTCGAAACATGTCCCAAGTTACTCTCACCATTACGAATGAACGCGGTCTTCATGCCCGTGCCGCGGCTAAATTTGTCAAGCTGACGGCTCAGTTTCAGTCCGATATCACGGTGACCAAGGGGGAGCAGACGGTTTCCGGGGAATCCATAATGGGTCTGATGATGCTGGCTGCCGGACCGGGGCAGGAGATTATTCTTGAAGCGGATGGTCCCGATGAATTCATGGCGATTGAGGCGCTCTCGGGTTTGGTGACCAATAAGTTTGATGAGGGCGTCTAAAGTACCGATATATCTGTGGGACATCCTTTGAAATGTGGGAAAAATCCCGGGGTTGCGCCATTGCCGGTGCACTGCTACATCCCGGCGAATGATTTGACGCAAGGAGACAGCAATGGCTGCCACGGAAGACTATAAAGTCGCGGATATGAGCCTCGCCGATTGGGGCCGGAAAGAAATTGCAATCGCCGAAACGGAAATGCCCGGTTTGATGGCGTTGCGCGAAGAATATAAAGGCAAGAACCCGCTGAAAGGCGCGCGGATTGTTGGTTGTTTGCACATGACCATCCAAACCGCGGTGCTCATTGAAACACTGACGTCTTTGGGCGCTGAAGTACGCTGGAGTTCCTGCAACATTTTCTCAACCCAGGATCAGGCCGCTGCCGCGATTGCCGCAACCGGCGTTCCGGTATTTGCCTGGAAAGGCATGAGCGATGAAGAATTCTGGTGGTGTATCGACCAGACCATCGAGGGGCCCGACGGTTGGGTGCCTAATATGATCTTGGACGACGGCGGCGATCTCACCAAGGTTATGCACGATAAATTCCCCGCCCTGTTGGAGAATGTCAAAGGCCTCTCCGAGGAAACAACCACCGGCGTGCACCGTTTGTATGAAATGGAGACCGCGGGCACGCTCAAGGTTCCGGCGTTCAACGTCAATGACTCGGTGACCAAATCCAAATTCGATAACCTTTATGGCTGCCGTGAGAGCCTTGTGGACGGTATCAAGCGGGCGACCGACGTGATGCTGGCCGGTAAGGTTGCGGTTGTTGCCGGTTACGGCGATGTCGGCAAGGGCTCCGCCGTCAGCTTGCGCAGCGGCGGTGCTCGGGTTCTGGTAACGGAAATCGATCCCATTTGTGCCCTGCAGGCGGCAATGGAAGGTTACGAAGTCGTCACCATGGACGAGGCGGCGGCGATCGGCGATATCTTCGTCACCTGCACCGGCAATGTCGATGTCATCACGCTCGACCATATGCGCGAGATGAAGGATCGGGCGATCGTTAGTAATATCGGCCACTTCGATTCGGAAATTCAGGTCGAAAGCCTGCGCAATCTCAAATGGCATAACGTGAAGCCACAGGTTGACGAGGTTGAGTTCCCCGACGGCAAGCGCATCATTTTGCTGGCTGAAGGCCGTCTCGTGAACTTGGGCTGTGCTACCGGCCATCCCAGCTTCGTCATGAGCGCGTCTTTCACCAACCAGGTGCTGGCTCAGCTGGAGCTTTGGGACAATGCGGAGAGCTATGAGAACAAAGTTTACGTACTGCCGAAGCATCTCGATGAGCGGGTTGCGACCTTGCATCTCGGCAAGCTCAATGTGCATTTGACTGAGCTGAGCAAAAAACAATCCGAGTATCTCGGTATTGCCACGGAAGGCCCTTACAAGCCTGAGCATTACCGCTACTAGAAACAGATTTCGCCTATTGCGAATTTGGATGGCCCGGTATTTACCGGGCCATCTTCGTTTGGGGTGGCGGTGTCATTGCTCTATTCTCTCGGCGTGACTGCACCGACACTCAGCAACAGCGCGGCGGCGCTTATTGAACATCTCCCGCTCGCGGTTTCGGTCTTTGGCCCGGATCGCCGCCTGCGCCTCTATAATGCTGCCTTCGCGGATCTTTGGCCGCTGGATGCCGCCTGGCTGGATGGCGGGCCGGAGCTCGGGGAGTTGCTGGAGCGGCTTCGGGCCCTTCGCAGATTACCCGAACAGGTCGATTTTCAGGCCTTTAAATCGGGTTGGGTGGCGCGTCTGGATCATCTCGATGCGACTCTGACGGAAGAGCTTTATCTCCCGGACGGAACGGCGTTGCGGGTCGTCACGAGCCCTGGCGACGATGGCGGTCTCGTCATTGCATTCGAAGATTTGAGCCCGCGCCTCGAGGCGGAGCGCGCTTATAACGAATCCGTGGCGGTGCAACGTGTCAGCCTCGATAATCTGGATGAAGGGATCGCGGTGTTCGGCAGCGACGGCCGGCTGACCTTCCAAAATGTGGCCTTGGCCCAACTTTGGAACTTGCCCGACGATCTGCTTGGCGGGGCGGTTCATATCTCTCAGTTTTTGGCGGCATTGGCCGGATATTTTGCCGATCAGCCGGATTGGGAACGGCAAGCACAGGAAAATGTGGCGCACTATATCGGCCGCACGCCGGGCAATGAGCGGTGGGTCCGCGACGATGGCATCATCGTGGATCTCCGCCATGCCCCCCTTCCCGACGGAGCCGCTCTCTTGCGCTTTTCCGACGTTACGCACCGAGTGAAGACGGAAGCTCGCCTGATCGAACGGGTGGACAGCGCGGAAGCGGTCAGCCGGATGAAATCGGAATTTTTGGCCCATATGTCCCGGGAGTTGCGGGTTCCGCTGCAAACACTCTCGGGGTTTGCACAGCTGTTGTCGGCCCGCTATTTCGGCGAGCTGAACAAACGCCAGCAGGAGTATGCCGACGGGATCACCGAGACCGTCTTCAAGCTGGATGGCATGATTTCCGACATCGTCGATCTTGCCGAAATCGAAGCAGGATTGGCGGAACTGGCGTCGGAAACCGTTGATCTTCACCATCTGGTGGTCAGCGTGCTATCGGTCGCCGAAGACCGTCTGCACCGAAAAAAGTTGGAGATGAACCTCTATTGCGCATCCGATATTGGGACCATTACGGCGGACGGGAAGCGGCTCAGACAAGTTTTGCTGCACCTTCTCTATAATGCGATCGAGTTTACGCCGCCGGGGGGGCAGATCACTTTCACGCTGATCCGGGAAGAAGACGGGGTTGTTTTATCGATTGCCGATACCGGAATCGGTATCGCCAAAAAAGACCAGGACCGCGTATTTCAAAGCTTCGAGCAGGTCCAGCAAGATGACCGGGAACCCATCGGCGCTGGGCTCGGCCTGACGCTGGTGAAAAGCGTCATCGAGAGTCACGGCGGGCGAATCACTCTTAAATCGAGCCGTGGGCGCGGGACGACCGTCGATTGCTTCCTGCCCAACCGATAGCGGGGCGCACCGCTGAGCTTGGGTTTTGGCCTCGTCACCGTTCCCGCTTTTTTTGCGAGGCCGGGCGGCCTAAATTCGGGGACATGAACCTTCCTCAACCCATGGTACTGCATCTAAGCTCGGAGTCCGGCATGGCTGACCTCGCGGCGGCGCTTGCGGCGATGTCGGTGCCAGGCGACGTTCTCGCTCTCTATGGCGAGCTTGGAACCGGCAAAACCGTTTTTGCCCGAGCCTTTATCCGCGCCCGGGGCGGCACCGGGGAAGTGCCGAGCCCGACTTTTACGCTGGTGCAAAGTTACGATCTGCCGAATGGTTTGATTTATCATTTCGACCTCTACAGGATCGACCATCCCGACGAGGTCGTGGAATTGGGGATGGAGGAAGCGTTGAGCGAGGGCATTTGCCTGATCGAATGGCCGGAGCGTATGGGCCCGGCCTTGCCGCGAAATCGCCTTGAGGTTCATCTATTCCATGAGACAGCATCGGCGCCGGAGTCGCGGCGGGTCGACCTTATCGCCTTCGGTGATTGGGCGGATCGGCTGAAAGAACGGATATGAACGAACGAGAACTCCAGATCGAGGTGTTTTTGGAGACGAGCGGCTGGAAGGGCGCGGTCAGGCGGTTTCTTGCAGGAGATGCTTCATTCCGGCGCTATCAGCGGATTGAAAAAGATGGGCGCCGTGCCGTTCTGATGGACGCACCACCGCCGCAAGAGAACGTGCGGCCCTTTATGGTGATGGCGGCATCTGAACGGTCTGGGATTCAGCGCTCCCAAAATTTATGCGGAGGACGCAGAGATCGGCTTGCTCCTGCTCGAGGATCTCGGTGATCTTACCTATTCGCGCGCCCTGGCGCAGGGTGAGAGCGAGATGGAGCTTTATAGCCGCGCGGTCGATGTGCTGGTCGATATTCACCGACGCCATATTGCCGTTTCCGTTCCCAACGGGCTCGCCCTCTATGATGAAGATAAGCTGGTGAATGAATCCTTGCTGTTCACCGACTGGTACATGCCGCAGGTAATCGGCCATCCGACCCGCGCCTCCGATCGTCTTCAGTTCCAAGAAATTTGGTATCGTTTATTCCAGCTGTTGGAGGATGTGCCCGATACATTGGTTCTGAGAGATTTTCATGCCGATAATCTGATGTGGCTGCCGGACCGGAAAGGTCTTGCCGCTTGTGGCCTTCTTGATTTTCAGGACGCGGTAGTGGGAAAGCCGGTTTATGATTTGATGTCGCTTTTGGAAGACGCGCGGCGCGACCTGACACCGGGTGTCGCTCACCGCATGCTCGATCGCTATTACGGTGCCTTGCCGAATTTCGACCGAAAGCTTCATGAGACGGCTTACGCGATATTGGGGGCTCAGCGTCATTGTAAGGTGATCGGCATCTTTACCCGACTCGCCGAGCGGGATTCCAAATATGAATATCTTCTCCACATCCCCCGGGTGTGGAAACTGTTGAGCCATGCCTGCCGTCATCCGGTTTTGGCGCCGCTGAAGTCATGGCTCGATCATCAGGTGCCCGTCGACCATCGGCAGGGGCCAATACATTGGAAACGCGCATGAGTGGCTCTGCAATCCCAAAGCAGGCGATGTTACTGGCCGCCGGAATGGCGACCCGGATGCGTCCAATATCGGAAACAATTCCCAAGGCCTTGGTCGAAATCGAGGGCCGCACGGTACTGGACTACTGTCTGGACCGGCTGATCGAAGCCGGGGTCGAGAAGATCGTCATCAATACCCATCATCTGGGTGAAAAGATCGAAGCGCATGTCGCCGGGCGCAGTGGACCGGAAATCATTTTTTCCCGTGAAGACGTGTTGCTTGAGACCGGTGGCGGCATCGCCAAGGCGTTACCTCATTTCGGCGATGATCCCTTCATCGTGATCAATGCGAAGATGCTGTGGTCCGATGGGCCGACCCCGATGCTGGAACGGCTTGCTGCGATGTGGGACGACGATGGGATGGATGGCCTCCTCCTGGTTCATGAAACCGTGGAGGCGTTTGGTTATCAAGGTCGAGGCGATTTCCTGGTCAATCCGCTGGGCCTTGTCACCCGGCGTCCTGAAATTGAAGTCGCGCCGTACGTTTTCACCGGCACGCAAATTCTTCACCCCCGATTGTTCACCGATATCCCGGAGGGGGCGTTCTCGCTCAATCTGCTCTACGACCGGGCGATGGAGGCAGGTCGCCTGTTTGCCGTCGTCCATGATGGTGAATGGTTTCTGATCGAAACGCTGGATGGCCTCGAGCGAGTCCGACGTTATCTGACGCAACGCCTACCTGCCGCCCGCCGCCGCGGCAGATGACGGATTCATCGCCGACCGTTTATTCCATTGCGCCGGGCGTTCCCTTCGTCGATGCCCTTGCCGCCGGTGTGCTCAAGCAGGCCGGCGAAGATCCGGCCATTTTACCGCGTTATACGATTCTGCTGCCGACACGGCGCGCGACCCGCAGTTTGCGGGATGCGTTTCTGCGCCTGACCGAGGGGCGCGCTCTGCTGCTGCCCCGTATGATGCCCCTTGGTGACCTTGATGAGGAGGAACTCGCGATTGCGGGTGCGGAGGAGGGATTGGCGGCGATCGGCGATATCCTGCCCGCGATCTCGGCGTTGCGGCGGCAAGTGTTGTTGGCCCGGCTGGTGATGGCCTTCCAGGGCTCTAAGACGACGCCCGATCAGGCGATGCGGCTGGCCCAGGAATTGGCGAGATTGCTCGATCAGGCCCAAACCGAGCGGTTGTCGTTCGACGGCCTCGCCTCACTCGTCGACGATGATTATGCGCAGCACTGGCAGATCACCCTCGAATTTCTGTCGATCGTTACCCAGCAATGGCCGCATGTCCTGGCCGAAGAGGGCTGTCTCGACCCTGCCGAACGGCGTAATCGGGTTTTGGCGGCGCAAGCGGATCATTGGCGCAACAACCCGCCGGACCGGCCCGTCATCGCGGCCGGCTCAACCGGCAGCATCCCGGCGACCGCCGATCTTTTAGCGACAATCGCCGGATTGCCGCGGGGGTGCGTTATTCTGCCGGGGTTGGACCGTGACGCGGTCGTCGGCGCGCTTGAGCCGACCCACCCACAATTCGGCATGGCGCGGCTTTTGGAACATATCGGGATCGGCGCCGATGGGGTGGTGGATTGGCCCGCGCCGCCTTTCCAAGGGACCAAACCCGGACGGGCAAAATTTGTCGCCGACGCGTTGCAACCGGCGGCGACAACGGACCAATGGCGCTCGATGGCCCTGCCTGCTCTTGAAGATCTCGGCGGGCTATCGCGCATGGATTATGCCGGGCTTGAAGAAGAAGCGGGTGGCATTGCCCTGATGATGCGGGAGGTCCTCAATATTCCGGGTAAGACGGCGGCCCTTGTAACCCCGGATCGAAGCCTCGCCCGTCGCGTTGCAATCGAGCTGCGCCGCTGGGATGTCGATATCGATGATTCCTCGGGGCTTCCTCTGGCCCAAACACCGTCCGGTGCCTTTTTGCGTCTCACCGCCGAAGTGGCGCGGGAAGCCTGTGCGCCGGTCAGTCTTTTGGCGGTCTGCAAACACCCCCTGGCGGCTGGGGGGCAGGATAGTGCGAGCTTCCGGCGGCTGACGCGTTTCCTCGAGAGGGTGGTGCTTCGCGGCCCCAGACTGGCGCCCGGCATCGAGCCGTTACGAGAGTCGATCCGCGCACTCGCTGACCATGACTACGAGGATTATGAGCCCGCAATCATCGAAGCGCTTGAAAAGTGGCTAACGGCGCTGGAGCGGTCGATCGGGGAGTTCATGATACTGCTTTCCTCTCCCGCAACTTCGATGGGAGACCTCATTCGGGCGCATATCCTCTTTGCTGAAGCCATCGCGGCGAGCGATACAGAGACCGGACAACAGCGTCTCTGGGCCGCTGACGATGGTGAGGCCACGGCCTCGTTTGTGGCGGAACTGCTCGACGGCGTCGATGCGCTTGGCCCCATCGCTGGGCGCCACTATCCGGCTTTGCTGGATGCGTTGATGGCGGGGCGAGTGGTGCGGCCCCGTTTCGGCCGTCACCCCCGGCTGTTCATCTGGGGGTTGTTGGAAGCCCGCCTCCAACACGCAGATCTGATGATCCTCGGTAGTTTGAACGAAGGCAGCTGGCCGCCGGACGTGCAAACCGATCCCTGGATGAGCCGCCCGATGCGGAGCCAGTTCGGTCTGCCGCTACCTGAACGGCGCATTGGGCTTGCCGCCCATGATTTTGCTCAGGCCATCTGTGCACCGGAGGTTGCCTTGACCCGCGCGGAACGGGTCGATGGCACACCCGCGGTGCCGTCCCGCTGGCTTGTGCGGCTGGATAAATTTCTCAATCGGGATGAGGCGGTTCGGTACCTGAAGCCGTCCCGTCCTTGGCGGCACTGGCAACAAGCCTTGGATGCACCGGTCGGCGATTACGTCCAGCCTGTGGCCCCCGCCCCACGGCCCCCGGTTTCCGCCAGACCGCGTCGGCTTTCAGTAACCCAAATCGAGACCTGGATGCGCGATCCTTATGGCATTTATGCGAGACATATATTGGGGTTAAGGGCGCTGTCGCCCCTCGACGCCGCGCCCGACGCGGCGGATTATGGGACATTGATCCATCGGATCCTCGATGCCTTTAGTGCGGCTTATCCCGGCGGTATGCCCGATGACGCGGAGGCCCGCCTGCGGGCCATCGGCGAGGAACGCTTTCGGTCCGTGATCCGTTACCCCGCCGTTTGGGCGTTCTGGTGGCCCCGGTTTGAGCGCATTGCCGCTTGGTTCATCGCCCATGAGAGTTCCCGGATCGACCAGATCGGTGTGACCATGAGCGAAGTTGAGGGACGGCTGACCTTG